>CAZZYE010000032.1:2138-19671 GCA_964658145.1 uncultured Stigonema sp. | reverse complement strand
TACATAGGTGTAGAGACGCGAAATTTCGCGTCTTTCCAGTCGTTATCGGTATGTAGTTTATCTTATCCGAACCGTATTGGCTCTTATGTCAACGCCTGCTACGAGATTGTCCAAAGTCAGATGCAGCAGGAGTTAGACTGTTTAGTAAGGACAAATTCAACTTCCAATTGCTCAACTTGTTGCTTTAGCCATTCAGAAAACAAGTCTGTTATAATTTTTGAGCGCAACATCCCGTCTAATTGTGGCTGAATGATTTCCTCAACAAAAATCAAATGTACTCCCTTAGACGTAACAATTGGTTTGAGAATCTGCGGCGGAGTTGCAGCAAATACTGCGGCTGAAATTTCTGGTTTTAAATCTCTGCGACTTAGCATTCCTTTATATCCTCCACAGCGCCGTGCTTCCGTATCGTGAATGTATTCGTGGGCAACAGAGGGAAAACTTATTTCACCTTCTTGAACAGCATAAAAGAGTTCCATTGCTAAGTCTTCGTCATCTAAAACCACTTCATACATGACAACAGAGGCATAATTCAACTGATGTTCGACAAAAAAAGCTTCAACTTTGTCGGCGAATAAATATTCTGTCAACTTTGAGTAGATGACAGTATTATAAACCAACTCTTCAAAATCATCTAAAGATAGACTATGTTTTTGTAACCACGCCCAAGTGGTGTCAGCACTGCGAAGATTGCTCATTAACCGCAAGTTATCTGCTGCCATCTGAAGTTCTTCCGGCTTTGCTTGAATGCCTGCTTCTTGTGCTGCACGCGCAATAATCTTGCGCGTGAGAATACCTTCAACAACAGAGGGAATTAGGCAAGAAAGTTTGATTTGATGAAGGATTTCGTCTGGGTAAATAGTGCATTGTGACATATTATAACTCCTTGGTAGTATTGATGAACAGTTGCTCTATAGCATTCCTAAAGGATTCGTAAAATTCTCTCTTTCTTGTCTTGGCGCCCTCTGCGTCTTGGCGGTTCGTTAAAAAAAAGTCATGTTGATAACTAAAAACTAAATCTATTTAGAGTTTAAAACCACCTTTTTGCAACTTTTTAAACGGATCTAACACAAAGTCAATAATGCGCCGCTGCCGAACAATTACCTCGGCAGTTGCTGTTTGACCTGGTGTTAACGCTATACGTTTGTTTCCTGTTTGGATATCAGTCTGTTGCAGCACAATTTCCAGATCAAAAGTTTCTACCTTTCCTTGAGCAGTTTCCACAACTTTGGAGTCTGGTGAAATCCAGCGAAGCTTACCTTGCACCACTCCATAATCTTGGAAAGGATAGGCATCAAATTTGAGCTTAACTGGCATTCCTACACGCAGAAAACCACTTTCTTGACTGGGCATCTCTGCTCTAAATATGAGAGGCGCTTCCTTAGGTGCAATTTGAGTTACCATCTGCCCTGGTTGCACAACTGCTCCAGCATTATTAATAGACAACTGAAAAATTGTGCCATCAATCGGAGCGCGAAGTATTTGCTGTTGTAGTTGAAATTGCAAAGACTGAATTTGTTTTTTGGTTTGAGCAATTTCTGATTGCACATCGACAACTTGAGAGTGGAGTTCTTTAAGTTGTTTCTGACTGTCTAACACTGCCAGTTCGCCTGTGCGTCTAATGCGTTGCTTAGCGCTTTGCTGTTTGGTAATTTCGGTAGTCGCCTGTTGGATATCTGACTGAGCTTGTTCTAGAAGTTTTTGGCGTTCAAACACGACACCTTCTACCTCTTCTAATCTGCTTTTAGAAATAGCACCCCGTTGCCAAAGATATCCGTGGCGTTGTACCTCGTTCTTAGCTAGTTTGAGGCGACCTTTTTCTAGGTCATAGACTTGTCTGCTAGAATTAAGCCGTTGCCGAATTTGGTCAAGTTGAGCAAGTTGCTCAGATCCTTGAGCTTGGTTTTGCAATCCCTGAGTGCGAACAGACATTTCCAGTTGGTTTTTTACTAACTGAAGCTGATTGACGCGATTTTGTTGACCCTCAAGCTTTGCCTGAGCTTGTTGCATTTCAGTGCGAGTTAATTCTGATTCCAATTGCAGTAAAATTTGCCCTGAGTGTACAGTTTGACCTTCTTTCACCCTAATGGCTACAACTTTTCCAGTAACAGGTGCATCTAATCTCATAGTTTTACCTTGAGGCTCAAGTCGTCCTCTTGCACTACCTGTCTCGTCTACTTTGGATAGCATCGCCCAAGGTAAAACGATCGCCGCAAATACGACCAGCCAATACAGCAATCCCCGTGTCCAAACTCGTGGCAATGTATCAATCAGTTCTTTCGTTAAGGAAGACCAATCTTCACCCAGAGGTGCAAAGGATTTTGGCTCTCGTGATGACAGTGTTTTTTCGGAGTTCTTCAAGTCCATTTCACTACTAGAATAGTGACCGTTCTGACTAAACTGCTCTTGTGTAGTAAATTCGTTTGGCATTCTCTTCCTCTCTCTGCGTTCTCTGCGCCTCTGCGGTTCATTACTTTGATTTAACCCGTCATAGTAAGTTGCTGCTGATTAAGGTAAAAATACTGACCGCGCTTAGCCATCAATTCATCGTGAGTTCCACTTTCAACTAACACGCCTCTATCCAGCACCAAAATCAAGTCAGCATTGCGGACTGTCGAGAGGCGATGTGCAATCACCAGCGTTGTCCTATCTTGGAGAATTGTGTTGAGGTTAGTCTGGATGATGCGTTCAGATTCAGCGTCAAGACTGCTGGTGGCTTCATCTAAAATCAGCAGTCGGGGATTTCCTACAAGGGCGCGAGCGATCGCCAACCGTTGTCGTTGTCCACCAGAAAGCGTTCCTCCCCCCTCACCGATTTGCGTTTCGTAGCCCATCGGCAGTTCCTTAATAAATTGATGCGCTCCCGCTTGTTGGGCTGCTTCTATCACCTCTGACAAACTTGCTTCGGGATGACCTAAACTAATGTTTTCCCGAATCGTACTGCCAAACAGAAAGGTATCTTGGTCAACGACACCAATTTGCTGTCGTAGTGATTGCAATGACAAGCTAGTGACATCATAGCCGTCAATCAAAATCTTCCCTTCTGTGGGCGGATACAGTCCCAATACCAGCTTAGAAATTGTCGTTTTACCAGAACCACTCCGCCCCACCAGCGCTACCATTTGCCCTGGCTGCACTTCAAAACTGATATTTTCCAGCGTGTTAACATCACTTTCGGGGTGGTAACGGAAAGTCACTTTATCAAAGCGAATGTATCCGTGAATCGGGGGTAAGGATTGCCGAGACTGGTGTTGCAAATCTTCTTCTGGTTCAGCGTCAATCACATCATTGATGCGCTCAACCGCAATCATCACTTCCTGCAACTGATTCCACAGCACAATTAGCCGCTGAAACGGATGAATCACATTGCCCAGCAACATATTGAAAGCGACTAATTGCCCAATCGTTAGTTCATTTTGAATCACTAGCGACGCTCCAAACCACAGTAAGCTCGTGCTTACTACCGCTTCAATAGTTGAGCTAAAAATCTGGAGTGTGTTGCCAATAACCTGCCCAGAAAAAGACTTTTTAATCGCCTTGCCAAATAGTTCCTCCCAATGCCAGCGTACTGAATGTTCCACCGCCATAGATTTGATTGTGCGGATGCCAGTCAGGGATTGAATCAAGTATCCAGTCTCTTCGTTATGGGCACCAAAAATTTCCCGCGAGACACGTTGCAAGAAGGGCGTAGCAATTAACGCCAGCAATACAAATGGCGGCACAATCACCAACACCAGCAGTGCCATTTTCCAACTGTACCAGAACATCAAGCCTAAATAGATGAATACTGTCAGTAAATCGAGAATGATGGAGAGTGCTTCACCCGTGAGGAAGCGTTGAATCTTAGTATTTTCTTGGATACGGGAAATGATGTCTCCCACGTAACGAGACTCAAAATAGTTCAGGGGTAAGCGGAAGGTATGGCTAATAAAACCGACAATGAGTGCTAAATCCACTCGGTTAGCTGTATGGTCGAGAAGGTATTGCCGCAGTCCAGTTATGGCAACTCGGAACAGGCTAAAGATGAGCAAGCCCATACCTACAGCCGTTAAGGTGATGTCACTGCGCTGCACGACCACTCGGTCTAATAACAATTGAGTAAATAGTGGTGTAACCAGTCCAAAAATCTGAAGCAGGATGGAAGCGATGAACACTTCCAGCAACACCAGCCAGTGAGGTTTTGCTAACTCAAAGAACTGCCAGAAAGGAGTAGTGGTATCTTTGGTTTCTTTTAGTAGGGCTGTGGGTTGCAGTAACAAAGTATACCCAGTCCAACCTGCTTTTACCTGAGCATGAGTGAGGGTACGCTGACCAATAGCAGGATCTGCAACGATAACGCGATCGCCTGTCACTTCGTAGACGACAATGTAATGCTTGCCTTCCCAATGGAGGATGGCAGGTAAGCATTGTTCAGCCAATTTGTCAAGACTAGCTTTTACAGGTCGAGTTGCAAACCCAAGACTTTCAGCAGCAGCAGCTAAACCTCGTAAAGATGCACCATTGCGGTCAACATTGGCAATATCTCGCAGTCTGTTGACACTGAAGTGCTTACCCCAGTAGCGACTAACCATTACTAGGCAAGCTGCACCGCAGTCAGATGCGCTTTGCTGTTCAAAGTAAGGATAGCGCCTAGTGAAACGCTGCCACAAGTGACCGATTTTTACGGTTGGGTTTGGGAAGTAGGCTTTACTGATTTTTTTCCTGGATGGGGATTCTGGATTTTGAACCGCAGATGGACGAGGCAGCGCCGTGGGCGGGTTCCCCGACTTGAGGCGACTGCCGTGCAGATGGACGCGGATATTTTTTTGTTCTATCTGCGTGGATCTGCTGGAGGCTGCGGTTGCAATTTTAGATTTTGCATTGGGAATTGGGAATTGGAAATTGGTATTCTCCGCGTCTGCGTGTCTTTGCGTCCCCGTGTCAGCGAAGCTTTCCCCATCTCCCACTGGCTGGGTGTCAGACGAAATCAGTTCAGCCAGTTGTGGTAAGTTAGCGAGTGCTGTTTCCCAATGAGAACGGTCAAGACTATAGAGTTGGGTTGGTTGATTCACCTGCCAACCACGTTCCTTGGGTAACTGCGAGCAAACGTAAATATTTCCAGCGGTAAGTTTGAGTCCTGAAGAATGCACCAGTTCCCCTCGGCGCAGTATCCAAAGTTGCTGGTCTTTCAGTAGAGAAGTTGGGATTTTGCCGATTTGTAGATTGTGGTGTTCCAGCAATGGTAGTGTTTGCAATACTCCTTCATAAGGAGCATTGCTCAGGGAATCTGCTTGGCGACACAACAGCAGTAAATCCCAAAGAACTGCTTGGCGGTGAAGATGCTGCCCAATCGAGGGATACTTGCGAATGAGCGATCGCAAACAATCTCCTGGAATGTAGCCGAGTTTGAGATTTACCGAAGCTCTCGCAGAGTAAGGTTGAAATTGCTCCTCTGGAAACAGGGTTAGCTCACCGAATGATGCACCTGTACCTACCGAAGCGATTAAGTTATCAGTGCCGTCAAGCAGTCTGACTTTACCCGCCAAGATAATATAGATGCCAACATTCGCTTCTGCTGTCTGCCAGAACGCTTTGCCTGCACTTGGTTCCAGGATTTCAATTTGTTGGAGGCAATGAGAAAGTTCTTGCTCTGAAAGAGTTTGTCCTAGAGTGTGGGCAAGCTGTTGACCTAACTGTTGCTTTGGAAACGCAGATTTCTTCTGAATCATGGCTTTCGCGGAACTAATTGCTGGTTTTCATCAAACTGAATTGCCACAAGAAACTAGGCTCCGCGTGCGTTGGCAAATCACCAATCGTAATGCTGGAATCTTGTTGGCTTGAGGTTGCTTTCTCAGTAGTGTTGTCTTTTGGTCGAGTGGAAAGCCCCATTTCCTTGAGCAAACGGTTGATGTGGCAAGCACTAACCTTCATCCCCAGTTCTTTCACCAGATGCTTGCTTAACCATTGCGCTGTCCAGCGTTGGAATGGATAGCCATATTCACGCGGACTACGGCTTACCAATTCTTTCAAGCGAGCGAGATATTGCTGATTCACAGCCTTGGGGCGTCCCATCGGGCGATCGTTCCACTGGTGAGCTAACCCGGTTTGTGCGATCGCAATCCAGTACCGTGCAGTCTCTTGAGAACACCCTAGTGCCTCACAGATTTGTGCTTGAGATTGACCTGCATCTGCCAACAGCATAATTTCGATGCGACGACGATATTCTGGGCGTAAATCAGCTTCTAGACTCTTCAGCAGCAGCTTGCGCTGAAAAGGTGTTAAGTACTGACCCTGATTTTCCACAGCGATTCCTCCTAGTAGAACTTGCGGGGTTGGAAGTTCATCTGGTTGTTTCTCTCGAACCTCCGCTTACTTATCGGAGTCAAAAGTCCATGAATTCCACAACTCGTTACAAAAATTCACAATATTCTTGGAAACAGTTAGAAGTCGGGCTTTTCAGGCGTAGATGCTGTGACAGAGCAGAAACAGCACCATCGACGACCAGAGACATAGCCTCAGTTTCAAATTGCATGATTCAAAGTAGTGAAAGCGCATCACTGCACTTTAATTTACAAGACTAAAGTCACTTTTTTTGAATACGAAAGTTTTAAATAATGAAAACATAAGTCATGTAATTATGCATATAAAATAATTTTTAACCAGTTGAAATAATAGATTTAATATCAGAAGATTGAAGTGTAATTAGAACACATACAGCTAATTACATTCTGAATAAACTCAAGAGGAAAAAACAATGGCTGATATCAAAATATCCGATTTACATCCGGCTGGTTCCGAACTATTTTCTGATTCTGAAGGCTACATGAATGAACTAGATGACGGAGAGCTTAGCGTTATATACGGTGGTATAGCATCCTGGAAAAAATGGGTCATTAGTGCGACAGTAGTCACTATCATCTCAGTTGCTACTGGTACTCCTTCTACTGTTACAGTTACAGTGACTGCTTAAGTCGCAGCTGAAGCAGCTTAATTTTATGCTAAACAACCTATAACAAAGCGTTGTTTTAACTGAGCGGGGGCGTGATACGGCTAAATAAATCTGGCTTCATCTAAGCTCCCGTTAGCTAATACCATTTCAATCAACTTCATTAAAGAGGAAAAAAACAATGGCTACTATCAATATTTCTGACTTGCGGTCTGCTGGATATGATCTGTTTTCTGATCCTGAAAGTTACATTAATGAATTGTCTGAAGGAGAATTTACTGAAGTTATTGGTGGAAAAAGCAGCTGGTTTTGCGAGGGAGTTGTATTATCTGTTATTAGTGCAACGAGTGTACCAAGTCTTGTTGTCGCTGCATCTGTTGGTTCGTGGTTGGCAATGGAAGGTAAAGCTTACTAACCTGTAGCAAAGCAGTGTTAAAACGGTTCGGGAGTAGTGATATAGCATAGAGAAATCTGACGCTATCTAAGCTCCCGCCAGTTGTGTTTTTGTGTTCCAAGGAAGTGTGGAATTAGTTCTAGCCTCTTTCCAAAGCTCTCATGTGTAGCTTTCGGTGCATACTCTCTAAAATCGCGAGTGTAAAGCACTTGAACTCAGATTTAGAGCAGGCTCCATACTTTTATAACCAGTCACCCCATCCTTTCGTATAGGATAACTCATCACAATGTGATGAGCTAGTTTTGAATCTTTAGGTTTATAAATAAACGTTCATACGGGATACTTATGACACTTTTGTTAAACTCTCAAAACGTTTTCAAGTATTTAGTTGCGCAGAATATTTGTATTCAGGAAGAACCAAATTTGAGCCAAATTGAACTAAAACTTGCCAAAAACTTTAACTTATTACTGAGTTTACAGGATGGTAGTAAACTCCTCGTTAAACAAGAGCGTCACAATCAAGAAGGGAAAACTGCTGGCGAGTTCTTGAATGAATCGCGAATTCAGAAGTTATTACAACGATTTGCTGAACTCAATCACATTCGCCGGTTGCTCCCGGAGGCACTCCATTTTGATGAGGAATATTCAATCATTGTTTTCAACTACTTAAATGATTATTGCGATCTAGCTGAATTCTACACAAAAGAGAATGTTTTCTCAACTGCGATCGCCACCTCAATCGGAACTACTCTGTCCACAATCCATCGCACAACTTTAAACCGTCAGGAGTACCAGGACTTCTTTTCTCAGAATTCTGAAGGTGTCCCTATTGATCAAGCTCCTAAATTTGCTCGTGGGCTAGAACGGATTGGTCCTGAAGTTTTCGGTCTAGTTCCTAGAGATGGTCTCAAATTCTTTGCTCTCTATCAGCGCTATGACAGCTTGGGGAAAGCGATCGCAGAACTTGACACTGCCTTCAAACCCTGTTGTCTAACACACAATGACCTCAAGCTGAACAATATTCTCTTGCACAATGATTGGGAGCAAGCTATCTCTAAAGCAGAGCAATCGAGTAATAGTATTATTCGACTGATTGATTGGGAGCGCGGTGCTTGGGGAGACCCTGCATTCGATTTAGGGATGCTCATCGCCAGCTACCTACAAATCTGGTTAAGCAGTTTGGTTGTTAGTAAGTCTATCGATGTCGAAGAATCTTTACGCCTAGCTATGACGCCGCTCGATGTGCTCCAACCTTCTATTGCAGCGCTTACTAAAGCTTATTTTGGTAACTTTCCAGAAATTATAGAGCGCCGCCCTGACTTTTTGACACGAGTTGTGCAGTTTTCTGGTCTTGCCTTGATTCAGCAAATTCAGGCAATGCTCCAGTACCAAAAATCCTTTGGCAATATGGGTATCTGTATGCTTCAGGTAGCCAAAACTTTATTGTGCCGCCCAGAACAATCAATTCCGACAGTTTTTGGAGTGGCAGAATCTGAACTTACTCACCTCAACCGTTCCCTTGCTTAATTATTTTTAGTTGCACCCAAACCATTATGCAATTACTAGATTCTCTTCCAAGTCAACTGTCAGCTTCTACACCAGATCGAGTGCTGGATTCTCTTCAAGATATTGCCAATAATGTTCAGTTCCAGTCGAACTTCTGTATTAACCATCCAGCTTACAAACCCTTTGAAATTCCTGCTGAGGTAGTAACTCGTTTTCAAAGAATACCTTTGGAGCTTCAAAATAAGTATTTGAGTCTACAACTGCAAAGTTTTCTCTACGGTATCTACTACAACGGCTCTATGCAAGCTGCCCTAGCAGTAGATGCAAGTTCACCTGACCTAGCACTTCATCAAAATCTAGAGAACAATACTTTCTTGGGGGTAGATCTGGAGTTTTACGATCGCCTGCATAAAAGCAATAGTGGGGAAGGCTACTTTGACCCAAGTTGGCAAGTGTTGCGGCAGGAACCTGATGGTAGTCTTGCCGTGGCAAAGGGCGGTTTGACTCTACACATTGAGGGCGAAAAACATCTGCAACAATCTGAACAATCCGCTGCTCAAGGCGACTTAGTTGCCATCCGTATGCCCCGTAATCTCGTGCAAAACGGATTTTACATGGCGGTAAGCAATGCAGGTCCAGACACTCATCCTCATACAGTGCGAATCTACTTTAATTTAAGTCCTGAAGGTGCGGTTGCCGTTATGGGAAGTTTAACACGGCAACTGAACGAAACTACAATTCCCTTCACTTTTAAAGTACTATACAACCATTCTGACTACGGACGCTATGACTCAGGGGTGCTGTACTTTGAGCGAAGCAATTATGAAGTAGTTCGGCAAGTGCTAAGAAGTGTTTATGCAAAAGAGCGATCGCATTTTCGGACGGAAGTACCCCTGTTCACAAAGTTGCTTGCGCCTGGACTTGCTTTAGCAGAAGAACCAGATTGCAAATTTGCTACCCAAGAAAGCTTTGGGATGAACCGCTGCCAAATTGTTGCCAATGGTTTGTTGGAAGCTCGGCAAAAAGGTGATGAATCTACCGAGTGTCGGATGGCATTTATCCGCCAACATTTCTCACTACTGGGGATTGACTGGCAGCGTGCTTATCTCAATGCTAACTCTGATGACATCTACACCCCATTAGACCTATGAAACTAACTGATCTTGCACCACCCTTAGTAGTCTCAGCTAGCCAAGCTAACCATACAGTAGATAAATTTCCAGAATCCGATTTGCCATTTTACCGCAAACTGGGGCGGACTGATTTAACGGTTAGCTGTCTCGGCTTGGGCGGCGGTGGTAGTATCTCCAGTGAGGATACCCTTTACGCTTTTGACAGGGGAATTAACTACTTTTTCTACTCTAGTGACCTGCACCACTATATTTACAGTCCGATGTCTGGGGCACTGCGCCAGCTTTGTGGACGTGGTTCTTCCGTGCGAGAGAAGGTAGTATTGGCAACCGTAACTTACATCAAAAGTCCAGAAATGGCAATAGCCGCGTTATTAGATCAGTTTGTCGAATTGGGAATTGACTACATTGATGTGTTGTTCTGGGGCTGGATTGGTGAGAATGATGGGGCAGCTTTAAACGATTGCTTGCAGCTTTCCCCCGATTTGAGAGGCTGCAATAGTGTTTATCAACGCACCATTGAAAGAATGTTTGGCACTTCCGAGCGTCTCAAGAAGATGGGAGCCGTTCGTTATATCGGTGCTTCTTTCCACGATATCAATTTGGCTCGACAGTGGTCGCATAGCCCCCTGTTAGACGTGGTTATGGTCAGACATAATGTCGCTCATCGGTCTGCCCAAAGTCAAGTGTTCAATCAGCTAGACGCCCAAGACCCTTCTCGTCCGGGTATCGTCACCTTCAAGTCAACAGGTTCTCACACAGGTCCCCTTTGGGATGCCCCTGCCGATCTACCAGAAGAGTGCTGGCGACCTACTGTTCCTGATTTATACCGCTACTCCTTAACGCAGAACTGTGTCGATGTTTGCTTAACTGGTTTGACTTGTCGCAAAGAAGTTGATGCCGCGATATCCGGCGTCCAACAGGGCAAACTTACGACTGCTGAACTTGACTACCTTAACCTTTACGGTGATTTGCATCGTAACAAGCTGAAAATCCAAAAAGTTTCAGATGAGCGACTACTTTACCGAATTTAGGGAGTAATACCAGCACAATAAACTACTAACCAAGGAGAACAAAGCCATGAAATAAAGTTTGGAAAAAACTGACACAGCTCGATTGCAATCTAATTAACTTTACCTAGTAGTAAATTTCAAATGGCAAGTATTAAGATTTCTAACCTCTACCCTGCTGGTTCTGAATTGTTCAAAGATTCCGAAAGCTTTATGACCGAGTTAGTTGATAACGAACTAGGCAGAATCAATGGCGGTACAGGGATAGTATACAACAGTCCTTGGTGCCGTCCAACAATATATAGTCCCCGGTGTAAGCCTTCGCTTCCGCGTCCCATCGCTACTACTCTACCGCCAGTGGTCTAGACACAACTCAAGCAGCTAAATGACAATCCTTGCACTACAAACTACTTTCAAAGGAAAACAAAATGATAGCAGAAACTTTAGAAAAAACTGAATTGGCTTCCACAGAGAAATTTGTACTGCCAGAAATTGCCCTTGCAACAAATGAAGATGTTATTGCTTACCTGTGCCGTTCTCACAAAATTGCGGAAATTGCCGCTCTGGCTGAACGTGATGCACTGGTTTTGGGTATGTGCGAGAAGCTTGATATCACTATTTCTGATGAGGAATTGCAAGCAGCAGGAGATGCATTTCGCTTGGAACACAAGTTACTGGGAGCCTCTGAAACTTTAGCATGGCTTCAAAAGCAGCGAATCTCAGTAGAAGAGTGGACTCAAGGTATAAGAGTAGCACTACTCACAAATAAGTTAAAAGAACATTTGTTTGGAGACAGTGTGGACTCTCATTATTTAAGCAACCGCAATGATTATAAACGTGTAGCCCTATCTCAGATTTTAGTGAGCAACCTGACAGAAGCTCTAAAAGTAACCTATGCCATTCGAGAGGAAAATGCTTCCTTTTGTGCTTTAGCACTGGAACACTCAAAGGGTAAGCAGTCAAAAGAAAATGGTGGCTTTGTTGGTGTTCGCTTTCTAAAAGAACTAATGCCTGATATTGCACAGGCTATTGCTGAAGCAAAAGAAGGCGAAGTGATTGAACCTGTCCAAACGAAGCTGGGTTATCACATCTTGAGAATTGAAAAATGGTTTCCTGCTGAACTAAGTGAAATCCGAGAGCAAGTTTTAGAATCCCTCTTCCAAGCTTGGCTACAAGCGGGAAGCACCTCTGACCATCGTGCTTAACAGCATCAACCGATTTTAGATATTAGTTGCGCGATTTTTGGATTGAAAAAATCTAAAATTGCTACTCAAGCTTTTGACTTCAGAGTAGTCAACAAAAAAGCTGTTTAACGTAACTCCTGTAAGCGCGGTTTAGCCGCGCTTGGCTAACGCCTGCCTCTAGCTCGAATTAGAGGCAGGTTTTTTATGTTGGACTTTCATAGATTGATTTTAAAACAAAAAACATTATATTTTGTTTTAATTCGTCGCTAGTTTTTAACTACATAAAGCTATTTATTATTTATTGTCAGATACAATGAAATTTTCTAAGAAAATCATGAAAACATAAGTGCTTATCTTAGGTTTATTGTATTAGTAAATATCTCTTGTATTCGGGAACTTATCTGGGTTAAATATGTAATAGAGGTTAGGCTCTCAAATGTCTAATCTCAACTGCTAAAAATTGACATAGGAGGAAAATTTTCAATGTCTACTATCGCAATTTCCGATCTGCACCCTACTGGTTCTGCTCTATTCTTAGATGCTGAAACCTTTCTCAACGAACTGGCTGATGAGGAAGCAAATCTAACTTACGGCGGAGAAGCCTTGATTCGCCCATTTCCTACCAGACCCCCATTTCCTACCAGACCCTCATTTCCTACCAGACCATATCCTATCACTGTCATTGAATAGCCTCAATAAGATAATCAAGCTTTTGACTTCAAAATAGTCAAAATTGAAGCTATTCAAGGCAATTCCTGTTAGCACCAACGGTTATGCTGCGTTTCGCTTTCTTAGGCTACTTCAGGATTCTGAAAGCCACATGACTGATTTATTTATTCAGTGAAGATTCCCAACTTCAAGTCAACAATTAAGGAGATTAACAATGGGTCACATTAATATTTCAGACATCGATGTCGTTCGCGCTTGGAAAGACGAAGAGTATCGCTCAAGTCTCAGTGAGGCTCAACGCGATCAACTCCCAGAAAACCCTGCTGGACTGATTAACCTGACAGATGAAACAATAAACGGAGTTGTAGGAGGATGGACATTTCCTTGGTCACGAGTCCTAACTGCTACCGCTGAATGTGGCTGCCCTCAAAGCATAACTGGGCGCTGCCGATGCCCTTTTTAACTTAAGTAACTTTTAGTGTTATAGCGTCTAAAACCATTGAATTCGTAATGCCTAGTTGCACGAAAGCAACTAGGTTATATCAAAATTTATACAGACTTTTGGTTTTATTTAACTACCACTTTTGGTTATTTAAAGCATCTAAAAAAGAGGGAGCATTTTGCTCCATTTTATCCTTATAGGTTTTGAGTTTAAACAAATTTAACCATAATTTTCAAAATGCTAATGCCATGAATCAATCTTGTTTTCAATCTGCTACCTGGTACAAAGCTACTACCTTAACTGAACGCATTGCATCCCTTCACGCTATCCAAGATGATAGCGCAAGCGCTGACTTGTCAGTTTGCCCCGAAATTAAGATTAACACTGAACTGCTCAAGCAACGGATGCAGCGCTGGAAGTCGCAATCACCCTTCACAAACGACTCTTACTTTTGCCAGCGTCTAGCAATAGATAGCATCACTGAAGATGAATTGCTCCATCTTATTGGTGAACCGATTGAAGCTGTGCAAAACCGTTTCGCCAACTCTCCAAACTGGTTAACAGAGATAGATCTTGCGTTCGCCCGTCCTGATTCTAGTTCAATCCCACCTTTAGAAGAATTTGAAGTTCCAGAAGTAGCTGGTTTTTTAGATGCCATTGCACCTTTAATTAATCAAGGATGCGATCGCCTGCATCAAGAAATCCAGACACTAATCCACACACAGCAAAATCTCCCCTTTGATCCTAACACCGTTGAAGCTTTGCTATTTGCCAGTCTCCCAGAGCAACTGCTGTGGATGTTAGGTCGCACAATGGTTTTGGAACTCAATGTAGCTCGTCTGCAAGGACTATTAGAAGGTAATACGCAACAGGAGCGATTTCAGAGTTTTATACAACGCCTACGCCAGCGTGAGATTGTGATTTCTCTTATACAAGAGTATCCAGTATTAGCCCGTCAACTGGTGATTACCATTAACCGCTGGGTAACTTTTAGTCGGGAATTTCTACAACACCTTTGTACAGATTGGGAAGCAATTCGTAACACCTTCAGTCCAGACAGTGACCCTGGCTTATTGCTCAAGGTAGATGGTGGTCTTGGCGACACCCATCGAGGCGGACGGTCAGTGCTGATTGCCAAATTTAGCTCTGGTTTAAAGCTAGTTTATAAGCCCAGACCGCTTGACGTTGATGTGCATTTTCAGCAACTACTAACCTGGCTAAATCAGCGGGGTAATCACCCACCGTTCCGCATCCTGAAAATATTGAATCGAGGAACTTACGGCTGGGTGGAATTCGTTGCTGCCTCTGGCTGTACCGATCCAGAAGCTATCCAGCGATTTTATGAACGGCAGGGCGCAACTTTAGCACTATTATATGCGCTGGAAGCCACCGACTTTCACTCAGAGAATTTAATCGCATCTGGGGAATACCCCGTTTTGGTTGATCTCGAATCCCTGTTTCATTTTCGGACTGAAGGCATGGATATTACACACTCAGACTTGCCTACAGTTAATCAAATAGCTTACTCCGTTTTGCGAGTTGGTTTACTACCCCAACGCATCTGGGCAAATGCAGAGTCAGAGGGGATTGACATGAGCGGCTTAGGGGGAAAAGCGGGTCAACTCACACCCTATCGCGTTCCGCATTTAGAAGCAATAGGAACCGATGAAATGCGGTTTGTGCGTAAGCGGATGCCAATGTTTGGAAGTCAGAATTTACCAACCCTGAATGATGCGCAAGTTAATGTACTTGATTATACCGATGCAATCATTACTGGCTTTACCACTATTTATCAACTACTGTCGCAATATCGAGAAGAGTTGTTATCAGATGGACCTTTAGCTTGTTTTGGCGAGGATGAAGTTCGTGTTATCCTGCGACCTACCCGCACCTATAGTTGGTTGCTGTCTGAAAGCTTCCATCCTGATTTCTTACGCAATGCCTTGGATCGCGATCGCCACTTCGACCGACTGTGGGTAGGAATTGAGCAACAACCCTATCTGGCAAAGGTGATTTCTGCTGAACGTGACGACTTGTGGCTGGGGGACATTCCCATGTTCACAACCCGCCCTAATTCCCGTGCTATCTGGAGTAGTTCTAACCAGGAAATTGCCGATTTTTTTGACGAAACAGGCATGACAGGAGTGCAACGTCGTATCCAGCAACTGAGTGAAGCTGACTTGCAGCAACAACTATGGTTTATCCGTGCCTCTCTCACTACCCTAGCAATGGGAGAGGAACAAGTAAAATGGCCCAGTTATCATCTGACTGAACCGCACAATGATGCTAGTAGCGAGCAACTGCTCAAAGCAGCCCAAGCAGTAGGCGATCGCTTGGAGTCGCTGGCATTGCGCGACGAGAAAAATGTTTCTTGGATTGGTTTAACGCTCCTTAATCAAAAGCATTGGACTCTCGCTTCCTTGGGTATAGACTTATACGATGGTCTATCAGGGGTAATTTTATTCCTTGCCTATCTGGGCAGTGTTACTAAGGTGAAGCGTTACACCACATTGGCAAAAACTGCGTTGACGACGATGCAACGTCAGGTGGACAGTAGCAAAGCATTCATCACCTCAATCGGTGGCTTTAATGGCTGGGGAGGAATAATCTATACTCTGACGCACTTGGGGGTTTTGTGGGATGAACCGGAACTGCTAGCTGAGGCTGAATCACTGGTTGAGCTGCTCCCAGATTTGATTGCCAAAGATGAACAATTAGACATCATTGGCGGTGCTGCTGGTTGCATTGCCAGTTTGCTTAACCTATATCGCTGTAACGCTTCCCAACCCACACTCGCGGCGGCGATGCAATGTGGAGATCGCCTCATCGCCCATGCCCAAAAAATGGAACAGGGCATCGGTTGGATCGCAGCAGGTATCGGGGAAAAACCACTGGCGGGATTCTCCCACGGGGCTGCTGGCATAGCGTGGGCGTTGCTGGAACTGTCAGCAGTGACGGGTGAGGAGCGTTTTCGGAAAGTAGCTCTTGAGGCTATTGCTTACGAGCGCAGTCTCTTCTCTCTCAAAGTCGCTAATTGGCCCGATCTGCGCGAGTTTGAAAACACAGTTTTCTCAGAAAACAAAGAGCCAGTTAACTTTATGACAGCTTGGTGTCATGGTGCACCCGGAATTGGATTAGGTCGGTTGCGATCGCTCCCCCACCTTGATAACGCCGAAATTCGGGCAGAAATTGATACAGCACTCAAGACCACTCTTACTCAGGGCTTTGGTCTCAACCACTGCTTATGTCATGGCGACCTTGGTAATTTAGATCTGCTGTTGCAGGCAAGTCTTACCCTTGATGATCCCAAGTGGCGTTCTCAAGTTAACCGCCTTGCAGCCATCATCCTCGAAAGCATTAATCAACATGGCTGGTTGTGTGGAGTTCCATTGGGAGTTGAAACACCCGGACTAATGACCGGACTTGCAGGTATCGGCTACCAACTGCTGCGACTTGCAGAACCTACGCGCATCCCCTCTGCGCTGACACTTGCACCGCCAACGCCTTTTTCTAAAGGAAACCACGCATAGCGCAGCTTAGCCGCGCTTCGCGCTCCGCCTGCCTCTAATTCCAGCTAGAGGCTGGTTTTTTTGTGTGGACTTTCATAGATTCATTTTCAAACAAAACTCATTATATTTTGTCTGCTTTATCTGGAGTAAGTAAGTTGGGTTAAACGACAGCGCAACCCAACAAATCCTGTCAAGTGTGTTAGGTAGAGTGACCTCAATCCACAGATATACTAGCTAGTTTAAGAAAAAACTTAGAACATAATTACTGTATTTATGTTTATTTTGTATGGCGCTAATTCTTGTAATTTTAATTTGAAATGATTTAAATGTTAATAGAGGTTAGCCGCCCTGTTTTATACGCCGAGACTGTTGATGATGGCAACAAGAGGGTAAGGCAGCTTGTATGCGTTGCCCGCAAGTTATTAAGGAAAACTACAACCAGTCTGAACTAATGCGTCCGGTGGCGACACTAAATGTAATGTAAGGAGAAAATTATGTCTTTAGAAAATGTTAGATCCTTTTACGAAAGGCTAGCAACCGATGAGGGTTTCCGCGCTCAAATTCAAGGAGTTAAAAGTAAGGATGAATGTAGCCAAATTACCAAAGGTGCTGGCTATAATTTCACCTCTGAAGAGTTTGAAGAATTTACTGCCCAGGTGTTAGAGTTAGACACCAATGATGGTGAACTCCAAGATTTAGATGAAAAAGAATTGGCAGCTGTTTTTGGTGGGATTGCTGTACAGCCGCTTTATGGAGTTCCTCGA
>CAZZYE010000032.1:0-2128 GCA_964658145.1 uncultured Stigonema sp. | reverse complement strand
TGGCCACCGATTAAATGGCCACCTATTTATCCTCAGCCTATATATGGAATTGTCAGAGCAGATTAGAAATCTTGCAAGTTGAAGCCATAAGCTGAGGTTTTTTGGGGCGGACTTATTTGTATCCGTCCCAATCTAAATAAATTACTTGAGGGTATTGCAATGACCTATCGTCGAATTAGTTATGCAGTGTGGGAAATCACGCTCAAGTGCAATTTAGCTTGTCAGCACTGCGGTTCTCGTGCTGGTCATACACGGGCAAAAGAACTTTCCACTGAAGAAGCCCTTGATCTAGTCACACAACTAGCAGAAGTTGGGATTACAGAAGTAACTCTAATTGGGGGTGAAGCTTTTCTGCGTCCTGATTGGCTAGAAATTGCCTCTGCCATTACCTCTGCTGGGATGCTCTGTGGTATGACTACTGGGGGTTTTGGTATTACCTTAGACACAGCACGCCGGATGAAAGAAGCTGGAATTAGCGTGGTTTCCGTCTCTGTCGATGGTTTAGAAGCAACTCATGACCGTCTTCGAGGTAAAAAAGGCTCCTGGCAATGGGCATTTAAAACTATGAGCCATCTCAAAGAAGTGGGTATTCCCTTCGGTTGTAATACTCAAATCAATCGCCTCTCGGCACCAGAATTTCCTCTTATATACGAGCATATCCGCGATGCTGGTGTTTTTGCTTGGCAGATTCAGTTAACTGTACCGATGGGCAATGCAGCAGATCATAGTGAAATTCTTTTGCAACCCTATGAACTGCTAGATGTATACCCAATGATTGCTCGTGTTGCTCAAAGGGCAAGTCGGGAAGGAGTGCAGGTTCAGCCAGGAAATAATATCGGTTACTATAGTCCCTACGAAAGACTGCTACGAGGAGGAGATACTTGGTCGTTTTGGCAGGGATGCAATGCGGGATTGTCTACTTTGGGTATTGAAGCAGATGGTGCCATTAAAGGTTGTCCCTCACTGCCTACCTCAGCTTACACCGGAGGTAATATCCGCGACTATTCACTACGAACAATCATTGAAGAAACCGAGGAACTGCGGTTTAATTTGGGGGCTGATACTCCTAAAGGGACAGAACATTTGTGGGGTTTCTGCAAAACTTGCGAATTTGCTGAACTTTGTCGTGGCGGTTGCTCTTGGACTGCTCACGTCTTCTTTAACAAGCGAGGTAATAATCCTTACTGTCATCACCGCGCCCTCACGCAAGCAAAACGCGGTATTCGCGAGCGAGTATTTCTCAAGCGGCGGGCGGAGGGGAATCCCTTTGATAATGGAGAGTTTGCTCTGATTGAGGAAGCTATGAATGCTCCTTTACCAGAAAACGATCCACTTCAGTTTAGTGGCGATCGCCTGAAATGGTCCCAAGGTTGGGAAGAAGAACCATTAGTACGTTCTTTGGTTGGTTAAAGCTGTAAAAACCTGCAAGTAGAGAATTTCTATGAATAATGTGTCAACTGATTCTATCGCTGAAGAAAATATGACTGTTACTGACTCCCAGACTCAGAAAAACTCTCAAGCGCCCTTGTTACCTCGCTCAGCTTGGAATAGTCAGTTAGCTTATTTGAGAGTTGTTTTTAGAGCCAAGAAGGCTTTAGACAGAATCGAGAAGGAAGCTGGTGTTTTGAAAAGTTAAAACTGATGATTTCCTATGCAGTTATGTGATTGCTGAAATTCGTAATCAAGCTTTGGACTTTCGAGAAGACTTAAATGCAGATTTGATTTCGATGTTACCTTGATAATGCTGTTTTGACACAAGTAAGGGACATGAAATTTGCAGCTAATGCCTGTGGACGAAAAAATGTCCGGCTAGTTGCGAAGTTTATAATCCAATACGGTTCAGTCCTAACTGAACGGTAGGAATTCAGACTTGTAGAGACGCGAAATTTCGCGTCTCTACACAGGTTGACGGTTGGTAAATCCTCTTAACTGAACCGTATTGGTTTATAATCAGGGGGTCAACATTTCATAGTCAAGCAATTGAAGAGTATCAAAGAAGACGTCAAGAGGATCGCAAGCAACAGTTAAGAAATGAAGGGGAGTCCTATGTTTCTCCACTTTGAGGTGTAAACTGGTTTTCCCATCACACAGCAATTGGTCAAACTCTTGATAAATTAGGATAATGCCA
>CAZZYE010000031.1:0-19764 GCA_964658145.1 uncultured Stigonema sp. | reverse complement strand
CTCGCGCAGTTTAACGAAGTTATCGCGTTTTGGTGAGGAGTGCGTGAAGCGAAGCTATCCCGAAGGGAATCGCTCTTAAATTTTTATTCCAATTTGGGCGGATGCTCTGCTAACTTAACCCACATCTTACGCACCCGAACCAATTGGGGACGGTTCATCTTTAGAGCCGCAATAGTTACTCGACCTATATCTGTAAGTCCGATCAGGGCGCTTGCATCCTCATTCCAGGTAAAATGCTCTTTCCATACCTGAAGTTGTGGATGAAACAAAGGAACCGCTTGTTCTGTAACTGGATCGATAATATTTTGACGGTCGGCTTTATAACGATTGCATGAAGGACAAGCTAAACAGACATTTTCCAAAACTGTTTCCCCTCCTGCCGAACGCGGTATAATATGCACAAGGTAAAGGTTGTAGCTGTAAGAGCTTCCGCAGTAAGACAATAAGCACAACAATCAGCAAAGCGGTTGCGAATTTGCCGTTGTAATTCAACAGGAATATAAGTACTCATGATGCTGCGGCTAACTCTTGTAGGCGATTCAACGTATACCTAGCACGAGTTTTCAAAATTGTTAATTGATCCACTTGTGCTACGAGATGGTCTAATTCCGCGACCTCATCAGTAGATAGCACAGATTCCGCATTTGTTGCCAACAATTCATCCAAACGTGTTTGAGAAGCAGTAGCAAGCTGACTGTCAGCAAGTGCCTGTAGTTCATCCACGCTTAAGCCACTTAAGCATTCAGAATCCGAAGTTAAGGGACTCGCAAGCCTTTGATAGGCTTTTATATCCAATAATACACCGACTCGTTCTCCTTGCTCGTTGGTAACATATTGCACATATTCTGACATGGTTTTTTCTGTAAGCGACTTAGTTAAATCCTATCTCAAAATTCTCAGACATTATTCAGCAGTGTAATCTTCGTGGCTTACCGTAGGACTGCACTCTTCGTTAGGTATTTTATTATTAGAAATTAATCATGATGCTGGTCGGATTTAAGATGAATTTTTTGCTCTCGTATTCTACCTATAATTCTTTTTTCTGCTGCTTCTAAGTGAGCAAGTTCTTCTAATGTCTTCTGTTTCCTTTTTCGCACTATTTCTAAGTTCCTAATGAGGTATTCACCACTTAAATAGTAATCGAACACTTGTAATGCATCTTCATCCGATATTTCTCTTCCAGTACAAGGACTACTTTCTAGTTCTTCTACTTCTTCAATTTGATTATTAACTTGTTCCTGCATCACTTTTACCTCCAACGTCTGAGATGTTCCTCTAAAAATTGTAGCGCCCTTTCCTCCGTTAATATCATTTCCCTGGAACCATCTGGGTTTTCCTCGAAGCCAATCCTTTTATAAAACTCAATAGCTCTAGGTATGGCTGCACCTTAGTATTCCACTTACTCTATTAGGAGCAGAAGTCATCTCCTGAATAATATCCGCTATCAACCACTCAGCCGCTCCCCTACAAGTTTCTGGTACGCTTCTAGGTAAGCAATTCCACGGGGCCGCGCAGACAATATCTAACAGTACATGCTGTTGTCGTCCTTCATACAAATAAATTTCTCCAATTCTGTATTCAATAATTGCACCAGCTTGAAGCATATCATTATTCACTACCCCTCTAAATTGGGTTGGTTCATCTCCAGATAATTCCAATAAATCAAGGCATATATTCGCACAATCCCCAAATTTAGTCCCTAAAGCATTATTTCTATTACCACCATAAAACTCAATCAAATAATCCTGTATCTTATCTTGCCAATACAACAAATTAGTAGCCACGACATTATTGGCATAATTTACATAAATAAATTTATTTTTAGTCATACGTATTGATGTCAACAATCAAATATTATCAATATAAATTCTACTGGTTTTAAATATTAATATATTAATATTTTTGTAATAAAAGCTAAAAATTTTGTGTCAGCGATATTCTTTGCATCGCTATTTTTATATGTGGCTATTTTATGATATATAAATAATAGCCTTTCGACTATGTTTTGGTGACAATTTCGTTGATTGCGGCATCGAAGCAACGAGTAGATGTAAATGCTGTGAATGGTAATGAGGATAGGTCTTCTCGATTCTACGATCGCCTGCGACACCTCATCCCCTTTTTGAAGCGGTGTCTGGAATTTGTGATTTATATCTGCATAGCTACATTGGTGATTCAGCAAATCCAGTTAATTACCAACGTTGCAGTTTTTGGAGCTAAAATTGTTAAGATAGTCGGTATCATCTTCATCAGTCGTGTGTTGTTTGAGGTCGTCTATTTACTTGTTGAAGAGGTGTTGTTCCTCGACCAAAATCTGAGTGAGATTCAAACAAGCAGACGGCGCACCCTCGTTCCTCTCATCCGTAGTTTTTTACAATATCTAGTTTACTTCGGTGCCATTGTCTCCATCCTCTATACCCTCGACATCAATCCCACTCTTAGAAGGAGCAGGTGCTGGAATTCTTGGTGTAGCTACGGACATTAACTTAAGGTCAAGCCAGGAAAACATCTTCAGAAAGAGCGCGTTCTCCGGAAGATTTTTACTGATGCTTTACTGCACGAAGGAATTACAATTCCCCTTCGTGTTGAAACTACTGAATCTTAAAGTAATGTGAGTTCAACGGTTGGTTTGTTTCCTTGGGTAAAAGAGCTTCCTTGAGCATCTGGGTGAGGTAAATCTGTGCACAGCAATTACCTACAGTGGCAAGCGAAGACATCGGATATGAATCTATTAATTATCTTGGCTGTCAGCCAAGCAATCTTTTATGAGGATATTACCTTAAGGACTGTTCGCGTAGCATTGCCAACCAATAGTAATATTTAAAACATTTGTTATACTGATGTAAATTTAAGAATATTTATTAAAAATTAATGATTTAAGACAAATTTGCAATGAACAGGGTAATTTCAAGTAGCATATAGAACAGTAGGGAGAATTAGGGTGCGGATGTCGTGTCAACAAAGTTGTGTAATTAATACTACAGTTAATACTATGGATGTTGAACCTATCGCAATTATTGGGATCGGATGTCGTTTTCCGGGTGCAATAAGTCCGGAGGATTTTTGGCATCTCATCTGTAATAAGGTTGACGCGATCGCGCCCATCCCCTCTCTCCGCCAAAATCTACATTCCTGCTTTATTCCCGATTCCACTTCACCGCAGCCGCAACTTATGCAAGGTGGTTTTCTAGAGCAGATCGATCAGTTTGATCCGCAGTTCTTTGGCATCGCCCCTCAAGAAGCTGTCAGCATCGATCCTCAACAACGGCTGTTACTGGAAGTCACTTGGGAAGCGATCGAAGATGCCGGGTTAGTTCCTCAAAAACTCTCAGGAAGCGCAACGGGAGTTTTTGTTGGTATTGCCGGCTCCGATTACTACGAAATGATGGCAACAGATCGCACGACAAATGGCTATGCAGCCAACGGCAATCTCAGCAGTGTTGCTGCTAACCGTATTTCCTACCTGCTTAACTTTACGGGACCGAGTTTGTCAATTAACACGGCTTGTTCCTCCTCTCTAGTGGCAGTTCATCTTGCCTGTCAGAGTTTGTATAGGTTTGAATCTAGTTTAGCAATAGCTGCAGGCACCAACATCATGCTATTCCCGGAAGTGACAACAAGCCTCACAAATGCAGGGATGATCTCGGCTACAGGACGTTGCAGAGCATTTGATGCTCAAGCCGATGGCTTGGTGCGGAGTGAAGGAGTTGGTGTTGTGGTGTTAAAGCTGCTATCTCAAGCATTGGCAGACTCCGATCCCATTTATGCGGTCATCCGGGGTAGTGCAGTCAACCAAGATGGACGCAGTAATGGGCTGGCTGCTCCCAATCTCCAAGCACAAGAGGCATTACTACGACAAGCTTATCAAGATGCCGAATTTTCACCAAGTTCAGTACAATATGTTGAAGCACAAGGCACTGGAACTCTTTTGGGGGATGCGATCGAACTCAAAGCCCTGGCAACTGTCTTAGGAGCGAATCGCCCTATAGGAGATAAATGTCGTGTTGGCTCCGTCAAAACTAATATCGGACACTTAGAGGCAGCGAGTGGAATTGCCGGATTGATTAAAGTAGCGTTGTCCCTTAAACATAGACAGATACCGCCTTCGTTGCATTTTCAGCAGCCAAATCCGAATGTGGCGTTAGATAAGCTGCCTCTGCAAGTGCAGCAAACCCTGGAGCCTTACAAGAGCGATCGCCCATTAATCGCAGGCGTGAGTGCGTTCGGCTTTGGCGGCACAAACGCCCATGTGGTAATGGAAGCTTCCCCCGATCAAGTCAAGGAGTCCTCTTTTATTGATCGTCCCCTACATGTGTTGACTCTATCTGCCAAAACTGAAACAGCATTGCGAGCGTTAGCCCAGCGTTATCACGAGTTTTTAGTTAATCATCCTGATGTGTCAATTGCCGATGTTTGTTTTAGTGCCAATACTGGCAGAACTTCATTTAACCATCGGCTGGCTGTGACTGGGGAGTCCACAGCACAAATAGCAGAACGCCTTAAGGCATTTGTGTTATCTGGACAATCTGCGGGGTTGGTAAGTGGCGTTGTCAAGCCAAAGAAAGTTCCCAAGATTGGATTTTTGTTCAGTGGCTTGATTAACGAAAGACTGGAACTGGCTCGTCAACTGTACGAACAAGCGCCTACTTTCCGCCGAGTTGTTGATCGCTGTAATGCGATCGCCGAACCATTACTTGGAAAGTCCCTTATCGACTTTTTTCTCACAACCGCCACTGTTGGGGAAACTCCTAACAATGTTGCCTACTGCACGGCATTATTTACGCTGCAAATAGCACTTTGTGAATTGTGGAAATCTTGGGGGATTGAACCCACAGTTGTTATGGGAGTGAGCCAAGGAGAGTATGCCGTTGCCTGTGTTGCTGATGTCTTTAGTCTGGAAGATGCACTCAAAATGTTAATCACCATGTTAACGACCGGACAGCGGTATATCGAATCTCAAAGCTCAAAAGGGGCTATGGTTTGGGTGTTTGCAGATGAAGAGCGAGTAGCAACTGCAATTAAACCTTACGGTGACAAGATTGCCATTGCCTTCTTTGGTGGAGCGCAAACTGTAATTTCCGGTCAGCAAGAAGTAGTTTATGCCGTTGTAGCTGATCTGAAAGTAGAAAGAGTCAAAACTGTGCGGTGGGATACATTGTATGCCTATCATTCCCCGTTGATGGAATCGCTACAAGCGGATTTAGCCAAGTATAAGTTAGATTACACCCCTTGTTCTCCTCAAATAGCCTTGATTTCGGGTGTTACAGGACAGTTGTCTCCTGATGCCATGACCACAATGGACTATTGGATAAGTATTACCCGTGAACCTGTGAAATTTGCAACGGGGATACAAACCATGCATTCGCTTGGAGTTACAGTATTTGTCGAGATTGGGCCAAAGTCAGATCTGTTGTCAATGGGTATTCGTTGTCTGCCCGAAGAATCTGGAGTTTGGCTGCCCAGCTTGCGCCCGAGACAATCCGACTGGCAGCAATTGTTATCCAGTTTGGCACAACTTTATGTTTTAGGAGTACCTGTTAATTGGTCAGGGTTTGAGCGTGACTATCCCCGTCATCGTCTACGACTGCCCAC
This sequence comes from uncultured Stigonema sp., assembly GCA_964658145.1. GTDB lineage: Bacteria > Cyanobacteriota > Cyanobacteriia > Cyanobacteriales > Nostocaceae > Stigonema. Next base: position 14,172 of record CAZZYE010000031.1, on the reverse strand, counting down.
TTATCCTTTTGAGCGACAACACTATTGGTTCAACAGTAGTCGCTCATCTCCACATGGCGATGTATCCTCACTACCTCACCGCTCTTTAATTTCTAGCTTACTTGACCGGGGAGATTCGGCGGAACAGATTGTTCAGCTGCTTGCCCAAACCGAATCATTTTCACTCTCAGAAGTGCAACTCCTACCAAAACTAATCACCGCTCTAGTTCGACATCACCAGCAAGATGAACATGAATCTGCTTTGAGCAGCCAAACCACAAATCTAGACTTACCCATCCCTGAAGTTATTGCCCCTAAATCGAATATTTCGTTAAAGCGATCGCAAAAAGCAACATCCCCAGAAGAACAGCAGCAACAGCTTGAAGAATATTTGACACAACAGATTGCTCTCGTGTTGGGATTGGCTCCATCTCAGTTAGATGTTGAACAACCGCTTAATACCTTGGGGTTGGACTCGTTGATGTTAATTCAACTGGTAAACCGCATTAAAAAAGACTTTGCTTTAGAGTTGTCAATCGAGGCGTTATTTGAAAACATGACCCTGATTGATCTGGTTCAACAATTACAGACTCAATTGGCCTTGTTTAAGAGCGAATCTGATGATGCTCTTATGATGGCTACAAACACATCCGCTGTTGCTTTGCCTTTGTCTTTTACTCAAGAGTCATTTTGGTCGCAAGTAAAACTAGACCCAAGTAATCCCTTTGCCAATCTACCCTTCACCCTGCATTTTACCGGTGATCTCGATATTCCAGCCTTAGAACGCAGTCTCAATGAGTTGGTGCATCGTCACGCTGCTGTGCGAACCACTTTTGATATTACCGCAGATGAACCCACTCAAATCATTCATCCCACAATGGATCTGCCATTGTCGGTGGTGGATTTGCGTTCGCGTAGCGTGTCAGAAGGACAATCGCTCTCTCAACCAGAACAGCAAATCGCAGTGCAACAGCTATCTCAACAAGAAGCTCAGCAACCATTTGATATTGTCCGGGGACCACTTGTGCGAACCACACTGCTGAACCTCTCGGAAAATCAACATATTCTGCTCATTACTATGCATCACCTGATTACAGATGGCACCTCTATGGTTATCTTTCTTCAGGAACTCGCAGCAGTCTACCAAGCATTTTCCCAAGGTCAACCCTCGCCCCTTCCGGAATTACCGATGCAGTATGCAGACTTTATTGTTTGGCAGCGTCAGTGGCTGCAAAAAGATGTACTCAAAACACTACAAAGCTACTGGCAGCAAAAACTTGCACCGCATCTGGTCGTTCCTGAAATCAAAACAGATCTGCCTCGTCCTGCTATACCAAGATTGAAAGCAGCAATTTACCCCTTCCAAATATCTGAAGCTTTATCAGCACAACTCAAAGCACTCAGCAAACAGGAAGGGTGTACTTTATTCATGCTTTTATTAGCTGCTTTACAGATACTAGTACACTATTATACAGGTCAGCTTAACTTCTGTATTGGCACTACCGTTGCCAATCGCAATCGAGCGGAGTTTGAAGCCTTGATTGGTTGCTTTATTAACCAGATTCCCATAAAAGCGAATTTAGAAGACAATCCCACATTCCGGCAAGTACTTGATCTTGTTCGCAAAACTACTTTAGAAGCACATAGTTACAGCGCTCTTCCCTTGAAACATATTCTGGAAACTGTACCTCTGTCTAAAACAGATAATGTTCACTCATCTCCTTTACCAGTGCTTCTACTTTTCCACAATGAAATTCCCTTACTGACTGAGAATGTTAAACTCTGCGATCGTCTTTATGTTCGGTTAGAAAATAGAAAATTCAGGGGAGCAAGACGGGATATAACTTTGCATATGGGAGAAAGTAAAAAAGGCATTTGGGGCGAGATGGAATACGATGTCGAGCTGTTTTTTGAAAGTACAATTAATACAATTTTAGAAGAGTTTATGATTTTACTTCAAAACATTGCCATTAATCCAGATGTCCATATTTCAGAGGTACAAATAAAAGAGAGAAAAAAGATTTAGAATAAATTGATAACTATTGCGATTATAAAACAGCGTGAATGTTGAATATTCCCACTTGAAGAATGGAGAAAAATAGCCAGGTGAATGCAAGATTTCGTGATATTTTGACGTGGACAGTTTATCCGGGTATTATGTCGATTGGTTTGATGATTTATTATGGTCTGACAAATTATGGCATAAACGTCTTCCTTAGTAGTTACATAGCTACAATCATTGCTGGAGTCGGTGTGATAACTTTTTTTGAACTTGTACTTCCTTATCGTAAAGAGTGGTTACCCAGTAGAAGCGACATTGGAAATGATTTCATGTTTATGATGTTGGTACAGGTATTACTTCCGTACCTTCTTTCCATTTTCTCAGTGAGTTGGTTGCTAGGATTTATCAAAAACAGCAACTGGGACTTAGGTGATTTATGGCCGCACAACTATCCTATCTGGATACAAATCTTGATTATGATATTTTCTGGTGATTTCTTGAGATATTGGTTACATCGCGCAGCTCATACATGGACTTTTTTATGGAGATTTCATGCTGTACATCACTCCGTTCACAAATTATATTGGCTTAATCTTGGGAGATTTCATCCCTTAGATAGAACGCTGCAACTTTTTTGCGATACCTTGCCTTTCATTCTTCTTAGCATATCCAAGGAGGTATTGGCACTTTACTTTGTTATCTACTCAATTAAAGGATTTTTCCAGCACAGCAATGTGGACGTAAAACTTGGTTGGTTGAATTACATCATAAGTGGACCTGAGCTACATCGCTGGCATCACTCTATAACTATTCATGAATCAAATAATAATTACGGAAATCATATAATAATTTGGGATCTCCTTTTCGGCACCTACTTTCTTCCTAAGGAGAAAAAGGTATCCGAACTGGGTCTTTTAAATCGCAATTACCCAATGAGTTTTTTAAAACAGATGCAAGCTCCATTTATCAAGGGTATCGATATAGCTGACTGACAATTCCTGCTCGTCTAAACGGTTAGTTGCGATTTCACTGTTTGCAACTGTTGTACCCGTGTATCGACCACGAGGTAAACAGCGGATAAAATGGGTACAAACTATTGCAAAAGACGCACAAGCAACTTTTGCACTCACCACCTCATCTGTAATGACTAAATTGGGAGAAAGATTCAAAGAAGAACCAGAATTAGCAGCTTTGCGATGTATAGCGACAATGAAATTTTTTTATCAAGCATTTAGCATACCAATTTGGGAAAGGATATATTATTCGCAGAACAGCTTAGTACTGTCGGCTGTTGAGTGCGAGGAAAATATGGTATCAGATAAGCAAAGCCAATTATTAAAAAAACTCAAAGGTCGATGGCGAATAATTTTGGCAGCTTCCATTGGATTAGGCATAGTAGTATCTTTCTACACTTTTTTCCGATTTTGGTTTCATGTTGAAACTCACCCACTAAAGTCTACAAAAGCAGATCCTGTTAGAGTTGCGATTACTTCCTTGGGACATCTAGAGCCTGAAGGCGAAGTTACTCACCTATCTGTGCCCAATTCACAAAGTGGTGTCTTGGTAGAAAAATTGCTGGTGAAGGAAGGAGATGAGATTAGATTTGGGCAAGTCGTAGCGTTACTGCATGGTTATGCTGAAGCTAAAGCATCTCTGCAACAAGCACACGACAAAGTTCAAATTGCTAAAGCTCAATTAGCACAGGTCAAAGCTGGAGCTAAATTTGGAGACATCAAAGCTCAAGAAGCGACAATCACCCGCTTGGAGGCTCAATTAAAAGGAGAAATTGTCACTCAAAAGGCAACAATTGCCCGCTTGCAGGCACAGTTAGACAATGCTCAAACTGAGAACAATCGGTATCAGAGGTTGTACAAAGAAGGTGCAATTTCAGATTCCACAGCAGATAGTAAAAATTTGCAACTGAAGACGGTACAACAACAGTTAAAAGAAGCCAAAGCCAATCTCAATAATACGGTGAACAATCTTCAAGATCAGATCAAGGAAGGACAAGCCAAACTGACCAGTATTAGAGAGGTACCTGATGTGGATGTCCAGGTAGCACAAGCCGAACTCAAAAGCGCTATCACTGCTGTGACACAGGCACAAGCACAACTGAGTTTAACTTACGTTATCTCTCCCATAAACGGAAGAGTTTTGAAAGTTCATACCAAAACTGGAGAAGCGATCGCCACTTCAGGGATTATGGAGATAGGCAAAACATCTCAAATGTATGTGGTTGCAGAAGTTTATCAAACTGATGTTGAGAAAGTGCATGTAGGTCAAAAAGCTATCATTACCAGTACTGCCTTTACTGGAAAATTACAGGGAACTGTGAGCAAAATTGGTTTGCAAGTGAGCAGACAGAGTATTTTAAGTCCCGATCCACAAGCAGATACAGACCGTAGAGTGATTGAGGTGAAAATCCGCATTGATAATCCAGTGGATAGTCAACGGGTCTCAAGTTTAACTAACTTACAGGTGGATGTCGCCATTCAAATATAACTGCATCAGGTATTTTTTATGACTTATAGACTAAAATCATGTTTTCTAAAATTCCCTTGGCATGGCTACAATTAGTCCGAAATAAAAGTCGTTTTTTAGTCACTGTGGTTGGTATTGCCTTTATTGTTCTTCTAATGTTTATACAAATTGGTTTTCAAGATGCCCTCTATTCAAGTGCTACTCAACTACATCGTCACCTCCAAGGAGACTTATTTTTAGTCAGTTCTCAATATAAATCTTTGACTGCAAATCAAAGCTTTTCTCGAACTCGTCTCTACCAAGTTTTAGGATTTAATGGTGTAGAGTCTGTTAGCCCTATGTATTTAGGATTTGCTAAATTTAAAAATCCAGTTAACGGTGAGAAATACTCAATATATCTTATTGGTATTGAACCGGGAAGAGTGGCCTTGAATTTACCAGAATTGTCGCCAAATTTGGATAAACTTAAAATTCCTGATGTGGTGCTGTTTGACCGTGATTCTCGAAAAGAGTTTGGACCTATTGCTGAGAGATTTGAGCAATATAATACTACCCAGACGGTTGAAATATTTCCCTTTAATTCCGTAAAAGGTTCTAAAGTGAGAGTAGGTGGTTTATTCAGTTTAGGTCCTTCCTTTGGAGTTGATGGCAATTTAATTGTCAGTGATTTAACTTTCCTCAGGATATTTTTAAACATGCGTTCATCAGAAATGATAGATATTGGTGCAGTAACTCTCCTCCCCAATACTGACGCACAAAAAGTTGTAGAAAATATCCAAGCCTATTTCCATAATAATCTTCGAGTTTTTACATACAAAGGGTTTAATGACTTTGAGAAAAAATATTGGGCTACTAGAACACCTATTGGCTTTCTATTTGGCCTCATGTTAATAATGGTTTTTGTAATTGGTATAGTGATTGTTTATCAAATTCTTTACACTAATATTTCTAATCAAATAGTTGCTTATGCTACTTTAAAAGCTATAGGATATGAAAATAGCTATTTATTAAAGGTAGTATTTCAACAGGCTGTTATCTTAGCACTTTTAGGTTATATACCTGGATTTTTTCTTTCTTTAGGTATATATAATATTGCTATAAAAGCTACTAAATTACCAATAAGAATGAACTTAAACAATATGTTAGTTATCCTATTATCAACAATTTTAATGTGTATGACTTCTGGGTTGCTAGCTACTAACAAGCTCCGAGCCGCAGATCCCGCAGACATTTTCTCATGATTTAGTTAAGTACAAAACAGCCATGTATCAAGATTTATTTTCACCACATTCAGAGCAAGAAGCGACTTTAGTTAACCTGTTACGCTATAGAGCGCTACAACAACCAAACCAGGTGCCATATACCTTTTTGGTAGATGGAGAAACAGAAAAAGTTAGCTTCACTTATGAAACATTAGACCAAAAAGCACGCTCAATTGCGGCATTGCTTCAAAGCATGAAAGCTTTTGGAGAGAGAGTGTTGCTTCTCTACCCACCAGGACTGGAATTCATTGCTGCTTTTTTTGGGGGTTTGTATGCAGGTGTAACCGTTGTGCCTGTGTATCCACCACGAGGTAAACAGCGGATGACAAGGTTGCAAGCTATTGCACAAGATGCACAGGCAACTTTTGCACTCACCACCACATCTGTAATTACCAAATTGGCACAAAGCTTTAAAGAAGAACCAGAATTAGCAGCTCTGCAATGTATAGCGACTGATGAAATTGCCGAGAATTTAGCAGATGATTGGTTGTTGCCTGAAATTACTAACAACTCACTGGCACTTCTCCAGTACACGTCTGGTACGACAGGAAACCCGAAAGGGGTGATGGTGAATCATGACAATCTACTGTATAATTCCGCTTTAATTTATCAGGCTTTTGAGCATACACGTGACAGTCGAGGTGTCATTTGGCTTCCTCCTTACCACGATATGGGGTTGATTGGCGGAGTGCTACAGCCTATATATGGTGGTTGCTCAGTTGCACTGATGTCGCCAGAGTCTTTCCTACAAAAACCCTTTCGCTGGCTAAAAGCTATTTCGGACTATAAGGCGAATACCAGTGGTGGACCTAATTTTGCTTATGATTTGTGTGTTGACAAGATTACGGACGAACAACGCAAACACCTTGATTTGAGCAGTTGGGAGGTGGCTTTCAATGGTGCTGAACCTGTACGGGCGGAAACTATAGAGAGGTTTTCGGCAACTTTTGCAGATTGTGGCTTTAGAATTCGTGCTTTTTACCCCTGCTATGGAATGGCGGAAACGACTTTAATTGTGTCTGGGGGTTTGAAAAAAGATCCACCGGTGATTCGCAAGGTGCAAGATAAAGCTTTTAAGCAGAATTTGATTGTGACTGCGAACGAGTCAGAAGATGCTAGGGCAATTGTCGGTGTTGGTCATAGTAGCTTAGAGCAAAAAATTGCGATAGTGCCTTGCACGGCTCCCTTTGGGAGCATCGCCAACCCAGAATCATTAACTCGCTGTCTGGATGGACAAATCGGAGAAATTTGGGTTGCAGGGCCGAGTGTGGCTGGTGGCTATTGGAATAAACCTGAAGAAACTCAACAGACATTTAAAGCCCAACTGCAAGACACAAAAGAAGGGCCATTTCTACGCACTGGAGATTTAGGATTTTTGCTTGATGGCGAACTATTTATCACGGGTCGCATTAAAGACATGATGATTATTCGAGGGCAAAATCATTATCCCCAGGATATTGAATTGACAGTCCAGAATAGTCATCCAGCACTGCGACCGAATTGTGGCGCAGCATTTTCTGTAGAGGTAGAAGGTGTTGAACAGCTAGTTGTCACTCAAGAGGTAGAGCGTACTTACTTACGTCAGTTGGATGTAGATGAAGTCGTTAAAGCCATTCGTCAGGCAGTGTCAGAGCAGCACCAGTTACAAGTTTATGCCATTGTGCTGCTCAAGACAGCGAGTATCCCGAAAACTTCTAGTGGTAAAGTTCAGCGTCACGCTTGTCGAGTTGGGTTTCTAGATGGAAGTTTGGATGTTGTCGGAGATTGGACAGCGAATCTTGAACAAACAGACTTACTGCAACTTCAAGCAGAAGTAAAAGACCTTTGGGAACAAGCGCATTCTTCAGATGTTAATAAACCTGAGGTTGACCAGAAATCGTTAAAGCCAACTTTTCCAAAAGAAGCGATTCAAACCTGGCTGATTTCTCATCTTGCCTTGTACCTGAACATACCTCCTGATGAAATAGACATTCAAGAACCTTTTACTGCATATGGTTTAGATTCAGCAGTGGCAGTCAGCATGACAGGTGAATTAGGTCAATGGATTGGCTGTGAACTTGCAATTATTCTTTTCTGGGAATACCCTAGCATCGAAATACTAGCGCAGTATTTAGCAGAGGAATATAATTCATTGCCATCAATGAAATCTAATGTCAGTTAGTGTTTGAAACAAATGGAATTGCCGAAACATAAATATGAACAAAGAAGCACTTAGTACTACAAATACAAAAAAAATAGAGTCAGCAAAAGCATTCAAATTCAATCTTTTTGACCCTAAGTTTAACGCTAATCCTTATCCAACTTACCATCGCCTCCGAGAGTCAGAACCGGTACATAGATACTTTGTTGGAGGTGATTGGATCGTTACCCGCTATGCCGATGTCAAAGCAGTTTTAAAAAGTGGTTGTGTTCGTACTGATGATAGACCAAAATCAATACAAGAAAGAAACAAATATCTCCAAGACAAGGAAAAGAATCTAAATACTCTTGCTTATACCACCAGCCGATTTTTATTTTATATGAATCCACCAGACCATACTAGATTACGTGCATTGGTGGGTAAAGGTTTTTCTCCTGTAGTTGTTGAGCGTATGCGTCCCCATATTCAGGAAATTGTGGATGAATTGCTTGACAAAGTTCGGCACAAGGGGAGTATGGACATTGTTGCCGATCTTGCCAGTCCACTTTCTGTCAGTGTAATTAGTAGGCTGTTGGGAATACCAAAAGAAGCTCAACAGCAGCTTCATCAGTGGACTAATGTTTTGTCTCGTATTTTAGATCCACTGGTGTCACTAGAAGAATATGAAGCGATGAATAAAGCTACAGAAGAGATTCAGGAATATTTACGTACTCTGATTGCCGAACGAGAAAAAACTCCACAAGAAGACTTGATTAGTAATTTGATTGCAGCTAAAGAGCAAAATGATAGGTTAAGTCAAAAGGAAATATTAGCAGTTTGCACATTGTTATTCGGGGCAGGTGAAGAAACTACAGGTAATACAATAGGCAATGGAATGCTAGCATTGCTACAACACCCTAACCAAATGGAACTGCTCAAAAGAGAACCGACAATGATTCAAAGTGCTGTAGAAGAAATAATTCGCTACGATAGTGCAATTCAGATGTTAACCCGTATTGCTACTGATAATTTAGAAATAGGCAACCAAACAATTAAAGCAGGCGAAAAGATAGTTCTTTGCTTAGGAGCAGCTAATCGAGATCCAGCCCAGTTTCCAGAACCAGACCAGTTAAATATTAATCGGAACCCGAATCACCACGTTGCTTTTGCTGATAGTATTCATTATTGCTTGGGAGCTGCACTAGCACGGGTGGAGGCTCAAATTGCTATTAACACACTGATTCAACAATTCCCTGATTTAAAGTTAGCTTCAAACCAAATGGAGTGGCGTCATAGCATAGTCTTGCGTGGCTTAAAGGCTCTACCTATAAGTTTTTAAAATTAATTTATCTCAATTTTCAATATATACAGGATATCTGGAAAATGGAGCAAATTGCTAATACAAATCAAGATGCTATTAGTTCTTCTATTTCTCAAAAATTAGGGATGGCAAAAGCTCTAAAATTTAATCCTTATCACCCAGCGTTTCAGGCGAATCCTTATCCCATCTACCACCACCTCCGCTCTGTTGAACCAATACACCAGAGCTTTAAGGGTATGTGGGTACTGACTCGCTATGCTGATGCCAAAGCAGTTTTGCGCGATCCTCGCTTTTGTGTTGATAAAATGCCAAACAATGTTAAACACAAAGGCCATGATTTGAATCAGAAGGATTTCAATACACTTGCACAAGCCATCGACAAATGGTTAATATTTTTAGATCCACCTGAGCATACCAGGTTGCGAGGGCTGATTAGTAAAGCCTTTTCTTCTACAAGCGTCAAATTTCTGCGTCCCCAAATTCAACAAATCACCGATGAATTAATTAGCAAAGTTCGGCACAGAGGCTCTATGGATATTATATCCGATTTTGCTTGCCCATTACCTTGCAATGTTATTGCCGCAATCCTGGGGATACCTGTTGAAGATTGGTTTAAGCTGTATCATTGGTCTGATGAACTATCTAATATTTTAGATCCGCTCAGATCTCTGGAAGACTATGAGCAGATGAATAAAGTGGCGCTGGAATTTACAGATTACTTTAAGAGCTTGATTGCACAACGACAAAAAAGCCCGCAACAGGATTTGCTGAGTGCTTTGATTGCAGTTAAAGAACAGAATAACAAGCTAAGTGAAGAAGAAATTATCTCTGTATGTATGCTACTGTTCTTTGCTGGTGAAGAAACCACAGTGAATCTCATCGGTAACGGGATGCTTGCCCTCTTGCGTCACCCTATTCAGATGCAACAGATTAAGACACAACCAATGCTTATTCAAAGTGCTGTGGAAGAAATACTACGTTATGATAGCCCAATCCAAATCACCACACGAGTGGCAACTGAAGACGTTGATTTAGATGGTGTCACTATTCGAGTTGGTGAGAAAGCTCTGCTTTGCTTGGGAGCTGCAAATCGCGATCCTGCACAATTTCCTGACCCGGATAGCTTCGATATTAGACGAGCTAATAATAGTCACTTAGCTTTCGCTGATGGTATACACTATTGTTTGGGTGTAGCATTGGCGCGGATTGAAGCTGAAATTGCCATTAATACACTTGTGCAACAATTACCTGACCTAAAGCTGTCACCTGACAAGCTTGAGTGGCGAAACAAGGTTTCTGTTCGCAGCCTCAAGGCTCTCCCCATTACCTTCAAGCCAACGAACGTAAAATAATCAAATAAAAAATGTTTTACGAAACTACTAATTTCAGATTTACAGAGAGCCTAGAATCAAACTGGCTGCTCATCAAAGAAGAGTTAAACAGACTGCCACAAGGTAATTCTATCCCTTGGCAAAAAGAGTTTCTTTATAACAAAGGCTGGGATATCTTTAGTTTGCATTCTTTTGGGAAAAAATTAGAGGATAACTGCCGCTTCTGTCCAGAAACAACAAAATTAGTAGAATCTATTCCTGGAATGACCACGGCGACTTTTTCTTCCCTTGCACCTGGAACTCACATTGTTCCTCATCAGGGATATATAAACACTGTACTCCGTTGTCATTTGGGTTTAATTGTGCCTGATGACTGTGAGATCCGGGTGGGAAATGAAACGAAAACCTGGGAAGAAGGCAAGTGCTTAATTTTTGATGATACGGAGGAGCATGAAGTTTGGAATCGCAGCAATATCCCCAGAATAATTTTATTGATCGACTTCAAAAAGTCTAACTTTTTAAATAATCCAGTAAACTACGGATGATAAGTCCCGGATGCTGAAATTGCCATTAATAGACATGAGTATTTGTACAAGAGAAGATCAAAAAATACTCCTTCAAGTCGTTCAAATGCTCCTAAATTACTTACAGGAAAATCAGCAAATAGGCACGAAGGTAGTCGATTATCAAAGCCCTGATGTACTTAAGAAAAAACTCGATTTAAGTTTACCAGAGGAGGGTGTTTCTTTATCGGAGTTATTCGGAGTGATTCAATCGTACCTCCAGTATAGTACCCGGACTAGTAGCCCGAATTTTTTCAATCTACTCTTCGCCGGTTTCGAGCCTGAGGGACTACTGAGCGAAATGGTTACGAGCGTAACGAACAATACTATGCACACTTACGAGAGTTCGCCAGTTGCCACACTTATGGAGATGGCTTTGATTGATGCTCTCAATAGTATGGTAGGTTTCGACCAAGGTGAGGGTTTGATGGTTACAGGTGGCAGCAATGCAAATGCGATCGCGATGCTACTAGCGCGACATAAATTACTACCTGAGACTAAACATACTGGGTTGGGCGGCTCAACGCTTGTAGCGTTCATTTCGGAACAGGCGCATTATTCCTTTCTTAAAGCAGCGAATCTGTTAGGAATTGGAATGGAAAATGTGGTCAAAGTCAAGACTGATAGCTATGGCTGCATGATTCCACAGGAATTAGAAGCTGCAATTATCCAAAGCTTGAGTGACGGGAAAACGCCTTTCCTTGTTGGTGCTACTGCCGGGACGACTGTTCTTGGGGCTTTTGACCCTTTACCATCTATTGCACAAATAACCCGTAAATACGAACTTTGGCTACATGTGGATGCTGCTTGGGGCTGTCCTGTCTTGTTCAGTCGCAAGCACAAGCACCTGTTGGCGGGAAGTGAACTAGCGGATTCTTTTACTTGGGACGCCCATAAATTAATGGGAGTACCCTTGATTTGCTCGGCTATTCTGGTGAAACAAAAAGGAACGTTGAGCGATGCTTGTTCTAGTGGGGATACTGATTACCTATTCCACGAGGACGAAAATGCTGGTTACGATCTGGGAAGAATGTCACTGCAATGTGGTCGAAAAGTAGATGCACTCAAGTTCTGGCTATCTTGGAAACGACACGGGAAAAATGGGTACGAGCAAAGAGTAAACCGCCTTTTTGAACTTGCCAGCTACGCTACGGAATTTATCCGAACTTGCAAGCATCTAGAACTGATGGTTCAGCCACAATTTTTGAATATCTGTTTTCGTTATACGGACGATGGTCAAGACCAAACGAACACAGATGTTGATCGGATTAATTTGGCAATTCGCAAGCAATTGCTCCAATCTGGTCAAGCTGTTATCAACTATGCTCATTACCAAGGTCGCATCGGAATTCGCTTGATCCTCGCTAATCCAGAAATTCAGGAAGCTGATTTAAACAGATTATTTCACAACATTATTACCACAGGTAACAGATGTGAATCTGTTATCTCAAATCTTGCACCATTCTCAACAAGACCCGAAAAACCGGTGAGTCCAGCGCTGCAGGAGGGTTTCCCTCCGTAGGCGACTGGCTTTCCCGTTGGGGTTTCTAAACGATAAATCAAGGGTTTTAAACTCAGCTATTTGCAAGAAACCCGGTTTTTGAAGTTGGTGCAAGATGTCAGTTATGAAATTATAAAAATTTTTATATCAAAAAATTGGAAATTAAGATGCTAAACCAAATAACACAAAAGACTTATAGTGCGCTTTCTCACCTTGAATGTGCCAGAACCCACAAAATTTACGATGCTGACAAACTTAACAATGTTTCTGCCGTGGGTTCGCCCCTTCTAGCACGCTACGATCTTCAGAAAGTCCAGCGTTCTATAACCAAGTCTGATATATCAACAAGACCACCAAATATGTGGCGTTACCGCGAATTGCTTCCGGTGCGTGAACATCGTCATATTGTTTCAATGGCAGAAGGCTACACGCCTATATATGAATTGCCCAAACTCGCTCAATTTCTTGGATTAGGGCAATTACTGCTCAAGGACGAAAGTACCAATCCTGGTGATACATTCAAAGCGCGAGGAGCGTCAGTAGCCGTGTCTCGGGCAGTAGAACTTGGAGCTAAAACTTTAGCTATTGCCACTAATGGCAATGCCGGTGAGGCATTGGCGATGTATGGAGCGCGAGCGGGTATACCTACTGTAGTCATTATGCCAGTTGATGCTCAAGAAGTATCTCAAAAGATGTGTGCGATTTTGGGTGCTCGTACCTACCTGGTTCAGGGGCAGATCTCTGATGCGGCAAAAATCGTCCAACAAGGTGTCTCAGATGAAGGCTGGTTTGATGTCTCAACACTTCAGGAACCTTACCGGATTGAGGGTAAGAAGACAATGGGTTACGAAATTGTCGAGCAGTTGGGATGGCGCTTTCCAGATGCGATTGTATTTCCCACAGGAGGAGGCATAGCTATAGCTGCTATGTATAAAGCTTTTTTGGAACTTCAGGAACTAGGATGGGTTACTGGACCGTTTCCTCAATTGATTGCGGTTCAAGCTGAGGGATGCGCTCCACTAGTGAAAGCATTTCATGCGGGAAAAAAGGAATCAGAGTTTTTTCACGGAGCACAAACTTTTGCCAATGGACTGCGAGTGCCTAAGTCTTTTGGCGATTTCATGGTTCTGGAAGCAATATATGCAACTAATGGATACGCTATATCAGTTTCAGATGAGGAAATCCGCAACAGTCTTGAGTTAGTCAGCAAGTTGGAAGGTGTCTTGCTATGTCCGGAAGCGGCAGCAGTTGTACCTGGTGTGCGAAAACTGCTTGAGGAAGGTGCGATCAAAAGCGATCGCCAGGTTGTCTTGATGGGTACAGGAAGCTACCTAAAATATCATAACTCAATAACTACTGGTAATATCAATTTTTTATGAACGATCGCAGATCGAGCGATCGCGCCCAGTGGAGGCAATGAGTTGACGATCAGGACTGATGGCAACACCCCACACATCGTTGTTGTGTCCTGTTAGCGTTTTATCTGCTTGAACATTTAGGTGACTATTGCGGTCGGGGATTTTATTGCTTAAATGGCCTGAAGCGATCGCTTCGGAATTATCTTTGCCTTTCGTTCGCAATAATTTTTGCTGTAGTTTACGGAAGGTTCACAT
>CAZZYE010000030.1:4356-19844 GCA_964658145.1 uncultured Stigonema sp. | reverse complement strand
TTCGGGTAGCCGCGACTTTAGTCGTCGGGTATTTTTTCCAAAGTGGGATGCACCCTCTCATGAGAAGTGGAATTAATGGAAACTGTGCGCTGACTTTTAAGATTTTGCATGTAGTGACGTCGCTTCTCTCACGAGAAGTGGGATTAATGGAAACTTCATTTCCATCGTAATGTGATAATAAATGTCCGCTTCGCTTCTCTCACGAGAAGTGGAATTAATGGAAACGGAGTTGCAGCCGCAGCCTTATCTGAAACTTCTTTGAGTCGCTTCTCTCACGAGGAGTGGAATTAATGGAAACATTGATGCGATCGCCTCTAACTTTTCAAAGATTGAACTCGCTTCTCTCATGAGAAGTGGAATTAATGGAAACATATCTCAATCTTTAGATCAAGTAAAAGAAACTATATCCCAGTGATATCAAATCCGCTTGTATCGGAATTATTCCTCTTTCCTCTTTCTCTGCCTCCTCGGCGTCTCTGCGGTTTTTTTATCATTCAGATGCTACCGGATTTGATATGAAGTATAACGACTCATTTTTAGCAAGATGTTTAGGGCTTTGATGCCGTACTCTAACTACCGCACCCTACTTTTTACTTCTCATAAACCCCAACGATCGCCTCACCAATACCCTTCACCTTCTCCACTAACTCAATCGGTTGCACCACCTTCACATTTCCCCCAAAACCCACAATCCACCGGAGAAATTCTACATCCCCTAACGACCATTTAGGTAACACCACGCGAAAGCGATTTCCAAACTGTTGATCTCCCGTCCTAGACAAACAAAAAATCGACTTAGGAAACCTCAACCCCTTACCTTCCACAGGCGGCGACATCTTCATTTGACTCGCGCGAAATCTCTTCGTTCCCTCAGTGATAAATCGGAACATGGCATCATTAAACCACAGTTCCACCGTCACACAAACCTGAGAACGTTCTTGCTTATTCTTGCTGAGAAACTGACGCTGGTCACTAACACTATACCCTAAAAAAATCCCCGCACTCGCCGCAGAGAGTTTCTGCAATTTCTGCAAAGATTTTTCTTGTTCCTCCCTAGTTCGCAGCTTTTTTTGAAGCTGACCTACAAATAGTCTATCCAAACGTTCAAACCGGAACAACCCCGCATACTTCCCGCTTTCACACTCAAACCCCAAATACCACGCTTGGTTGCAAAACACGATTTGCAACGGAAATGCTAAAAAGAACCCCTCCTCATCAAGAGCAAACTTACCACCGCCAGGAAAGCGATTTAATTCCAGCAGTTGTCCTGATGCGATCGCCTCCTCTAACTGCTGTAAATTTCTAGAAAGAGCATCTGGCGGTAAAAACTCCGAATCTATCATATTACGATTAGCGATCGCCCGCACCGGATACACGTTATTTACTCCCAACTTACTCTGTACTATCCGTGAGGCAAAAGTCTCATAAATATCCAACGCTACTGGGTCATCGAGACTTTTCGCCTGAGACTGGAGAACATCAAAAACCTTGATTAATTCCTGTCGCGACAAAATCGCCGTCCCTGCAAAGTAGCCATCCCGTAGCGCAAAATCAGGCAAAATTTTATACGGCTTGAGAACTTTTTCAATATCCTTGCGCACAGTATCTAAACCATCACCTGCAATAATCCCATTTTCCCTAAGTGCAGTAACCAGAGTTTTCAGACTTCCCTTTCCCAAATCTTGTAAAAAAGGATGATTTAGAATAAACCGAATTATTTGCACTAAACGCCGGAAGGTGTCTAAGTCGGAATAGGCGTGCGTAGGGGCGGGGTCCCCCCGCCCATATATCCGTGGGGCGTGCGTAGGGTTTGCACCCCCCCGCAAACCATCGACACGAATCAGACCATTTTGTTGTAACCAGTCTAAATCAGATGCGATCGCATCTCGATCAGCGTATATTTTCCCGCACAGTTTACCCATGAAAGCAGTAACTTCCTCTAAATCACTAGCGAACTGGGGAACCGTACCAAAAATGCTTTCTACTAAACTGGGGTTATTAATTTGCAGATTCCCAATTCCCGGATAGCGAATTATCAAGGAAATCAGGTGCATCAAACGTTCAAAGTCCAGCAGGTTGCTGTATGAATGTAAAGTAATGTGACGATGCAGAGTGCGGTTAGTGCGGTTGATAATACTACGGGAAAGACTTTTGATTTGGATGTCGATTTGTTGAATGTCGAACTGTGGTGAGGTGACATCGATTTCTTTTACTGCTGCAAATCCTTCCGCTACTAATGGGGGGAAGTCTTGCAGGGATTTGTACATCCTCTCTATGACAATGTCTGGAACTATGCGATCGCGTTTTTGGTTCCAAGCAATGCAAGTTTCTTTGGGAGTTTGCAAGTACCACGCCATCCACTGAACCTCACCCCCAACCCCTCTCCGAAAATCGGAGAGGGGGGTAAGAGAGGAATTTAGCTTGATCAGCAAGTCCATCCGCCATTGGCGTTTGGCATTGGTAGCATCATAGATGATGGAATAGTCTTGGGCGATCGCATCCCCGATCTGGGAGATGACGAGTTCCTCAACGGATGACCACTCCCCTTGGATAATTGCATCGCCATAAAGTTGTTGGCGAATTGCGTCAGTGGAGACAATGCGATAATTTCCGAGTTTCGCCAGAAGTGCTGCGAAGGTAGATTTACCGCTACCGGGGGTACCAATAAGGAAGTGACAGATGAGAGGCGTAGACATGAGGCTGTGAGAGTGTCAAGATGTGTCAATTCTAGGAAATGCTGTAGGTTGAAGTCTAAGGTTTTTAGGCGAATGACGAATTTTTGGACTGTCGTTGCGAGGTTGTTATGGGCAAATTTCGTCATTCGCATCAGATGCTATTTACATTTTGGATTTTTGAGACAAGATAGAAAAACAACACAAAGCTGTTGTGTCACGTCCATATATAATGTATTCGATTAATCTACGTAATGCTTATAATATATTTATATTCATATAGTAGATGTACTGTGAAATATATAGTTTGGGAAAAACCGTAGACATTGAAAATACTGTGAATGTGCCGCAATACACCGCCATCACCTTTGCTCCTGTCCAAGGATTTATTGAGAAATCCCGTAAACTCCGAGACTTGTACGGTGCATCTTTGATTCTCTCCTATCTCAGTCAGCAGATAGTGAAAGAAGCTGCTAAAACTACAGAAGTGATTTCACCAGCACTCATCAACGTCCAAAAAGGGATGCCTAACCGGATTCTCCTCAAAGGAGAATTTTCTGAACAACAGGTCAGAGAAACCATGCTGTCTGCGTGGAAAGGATTATTAAAAGAATGTCGCTGTTGGATAGAGAGAGAATTACCTCAGTATCAATATCACTGGGAGAGGGAGTGGACAAACTGGGGAAACTACAGCTGGGAAATCTTTTGGGGGACTGGGGAAACTATCCAAGCGGCGATGGAGGATTTAGAAACCCGCAAACTCTCCCGGAGGTGGACTGCTATGAACTGGATCGGGGAGAGTTCGAGTTTGACGGGTACGGATGGCATAGCTTGGTACGGACTAGGTGCAGAAGACAGAAACCCTAACAATCGGAAGTGGACAGATGAAAAACATGATATCAAGATTTTTTATAAACGCCTCTCGTGTATATTAGAAAATTTACCCCAAGATGCCGAACCAGAAGGTAAATTTCTTGCTCAGAATGAGAAATTAAGTATACCTGAATTAGTTAAACGTCTTGTTACGAGAAAAGACATAGCAGAAAAAATTGGTATGTCTGTTCTTGAGGATGGATTCAGCGATATTTACCGTAGTCCAGAGGAAAAGAACGAACCAGTTAAAGGACGCTGGACTGGTTGGTTTATGGGAGATGGGGATCGGGTAGGAGATTACCTCAAGCAGCTTGCTACTACAAAAGGAGATGCTGAAATTAAAGAATTCAGTCAAGCAATGCGTCGGTGGGGGATAGACTTTGGCAGGAACTTTTCCCTAGAATGCAGACGAGTTGTTTACGCAGGTGGTGACGATTTTTTAGGAGTCATTTACAGTGATAAAACTCAACCGCCAATTAACCCAAAAGATGCACTTGCCTTGTTAATGGAATTACCCAAAGAATGGGAAAAGCATGGTCAAGATATTGGTTTAAGTGTCGGGTTTGTTTGGGCTGGTCATAGCGTACCGCAACGAGATATTTTACAACATTGCCGAGAAGCAGAAAAAGTAGCAAAATCTTTAGGGCGCAGGCGATTATCCATCAGAGTTGTTTTTAACAGTGGGCAATATATCCAGTGGACTTGCCCTTGGGATTATTTAGATATATTAACCAAGTATAAAGACCGAGATGGTCAATCAAATCAGTCGAATTTCCTCAATTTAGCTTAAATGTCAGAACTAAAGAGTACAAAATCACTTGGCGATTTATATCTAATAGCGGACAAGACGAAGACGTTATTCGACCAGTCATTGCAGCCAGGGGATTTCCATTTTACCCCGGAACCAGTATGAAAGGTGCTTTCTTGCGAGCTTGTACTCCTCTGACGGCTAAAAGATATTGCGGCGGACAAATTTCTGCACAAGATATGCAACCAGGAATTTTGCGCTTTCACGGTGCTTATCCTCAAGATGCAAACTGGGGTGAAAATCCTCTAGTTGATGTAGTTCATCCTCAAGAAAATTGGCAAGTAAAAAATAATGGTAGTCATGCGGCTTTTATTCAGATATCTCTTTATCAACCTACTTTAGTGTTTGGTATTTCTAGCACAGTCGAACTAGAAGAAAGTGAATGGGAGACTATCTGGAGTATCTGGGACAAAGCAATAGAACGCGGGATTGGTTCTAGAGTTAGTGCTGGTTATGGTCAACCCGTGAAGCACCCAGAAACTAAGCTTGTCAGTGTGGGACTACGGGGACAAGGATTAGCATCTCAATTATGTGATAAAGCTGGCGAGTTTCGTCCCAATATGTTTAAAGCAGCTTTACGCGGTCACACTCTGCGGTTATTTAGTAGTGTCACCGATGAAAATACTGCTGAGGAATTAACTAGAGAACTTTGGGGAGGCTTTGCTGGACAAAATGGTGCTGAAGTCGGACTCTTCGGTATTGCTTTTAACGCGATTGATTTAGAAATGGATAGTTACAGGTATGGTAATGTAACCATGCCAACTTATGACTTAATTAACGGAACTCTGAATATTTTATGTATGAGTTCAGTCTCAGAAGCTGACAGGAATAATTTGAAGAGATTGGCAACTCAACTTGTGAAATTTTCCCTGCTACTTGGTGGTTTTGGGAAGTCGTGGCGACGGATTGACCACCGATTGTTTTTTCCTGAATACACAAACCATAATCATAACCCAATGATCGGTTGTCATTGGGAATTTACCGAAAAATCAGAAAGTTTGTACTGTCAGGTAAATCAGCTAAGTGATATCACTACTTTTCTGGATAGTCTCTGGGAGAAGGGAATTAAGGGTTGGCTGAAATTGAAAAGAAAAACACCCAGTAATACAGTGAGTGATTGGCGGGAAGTATGGCAAAAAGAAAAGGTGCAAGTATGGGGTCGTTTTGCTGAGGATGAGGACAATAGTGTAGCAGTGAGATGGTTTCATGGTCCTTATCAGGAAACTAAATCAATAAAAGGCTCAAGTCTTACAGGTAAGATGAGTCAAATTGGTCGGATTTGGCATCGAATGTACCCGCGTTATGTGCGAGGAAAGGACGGCGGAATCAAACGCAAAGAACAAGAATATGTGGAGTTACTCACGATTTTTCCAGATAAAGCTGATGAGAAAACTCAGGAATTTCTGCAATTTTTAGAAACTAGCAATAAATTTACAAGACTTTGGTAATTGGGGAGGAGGTTAAGTAATGAGTATCTGGATTGTCACCACAGGTAATAGCGATGTTCGGCTTAAGCATGAAAGAAATTGGTGTAGTTTATACGCTGAAGTGAGAGATAATTTGGAGTGCGATCGCTTCGCCTCCCCGAACCCAATAGATCCAAATGACAAAAAAGCTGGATACACTGTACCCGCTAGGGTGTTAGGTCTTGTCTATGAAAACCAATCCGATTTCTATGAGTCAGATTTAAAATTCCCAATCTTCGACACTTATTGTCAATATTTTGCAGTTAACAAAATTAAACCCGAAACCATTGTTATTCTTCTCACTGACCAATCTCATATATTCCCTGAAGAACAAAGAATTTACGAAAAATGTCCCTATTGGCAAGATACCTGCACACTGAAACCTTTGTTAAGTTGGTACTTTAAAGAACATTTTGACTGTAAGATAGAATTTGAATATCTGACACCGGAATCTGGTGAAGGGGTAGACCACTGGAATGAAACCCTTGTACTTGTGGAAAAAACCTTACAAAAATTAGACTGCAATCCACTTAAAACCGTATATGTCAGTCATCAAGCTGGAACTCCTGCTATATCTTCATCGGTGCAATTTGTCAGTTTAGGCAGGTTCAAAAAAGTTAATTTTTTAGTCAGCAATCAATATTATGATGATGATTATAATCAGCAATCTGCACCTCAAGCTATTGAGAGTTCTAACTACTGGCGCGGCATGCAGATCCAAAAGGCAAAGCAACTGATTATCGATGGACTCCCAGGTGCTGCATTCAAAGTATTAGAAGGGATAGAGAGAATAGATGAAAAGGCTATTTCCGAACTAAAGCAGCTTGTTGATTTCTTCAATCTCCATAGTCGGAGTACAGATAGTAGTCACGATTTTGAAATCCCACAAGCTACTCAGCGGATTGTTGATACTCTTGACCTCATTGGCTTCTGCTTCAATCAAAAGAATTATCTGCAAGGTATAGCTTTACTTGCTGCTGCCCAAGAGACTTTTTTGAAAGCCGCTGTTTGCCACGAAATTGATAAAATTAATGCGAAATATAGGCAGGTAAAAGTCTCGGCGCTGGTTAAATGGTCTAATGCTGGGTTGTATTTAATCAGCAATGAAGATTTGGGTAAAACGCTTAATTTGTCGCAGAATGATGACTTAAATATAATAAAGATAGAAATATCAAAAGTGTTAAAATTTACAGGAGATATAAATTTTGAAACTAATACTAATAATGGGTTGCTACAATGGTTGCGTCAACTGAGAACTGACTTTCAACCTTGGTGGCAGCTGCGATGGTCATGTAAGTATGACAGAAAGCGCGAATTTGACCTACGAAACCAACTTATGCATAACTTGCGGGGTATGGAAGATAGTGAGGTGATTCAATATTTATTAGGATATGAAAAAAATAACATCAGTAATGTGATGGAAGCTTATAATAATCATGTTAAGCAACCATTTTTTAACGCCATAAATCTTTTTAATCTTCCATGTAAGAGAGAGAAGTTACATAAGAAGCTGCAAGAAATAGCTGATTCTCTGATTTGACGTTGGAAAAAGTACCCTACCCGAACAAAGTCTGCAATATAAGGGCGAATGCAGTGCGATCGCCTTCTATTCTTCTATCAACTCCTCACCCAGTTTTTGACCTGTTGTTTCCATCAGTTACTCTTTTCCCATTCAAAGAATACCTAAATGCAAAAGTGCGTAAATATGTAGCGAATTTAGATATTTATGAACCGCAGAGACGCAGAGGAAACAGAGAGATTTCTCAGCGTTTCTGTGCATGTGTAGTAAATTTCTACGAATTACAGCCAATTTCATCTATTTGAACCACAGACGCTTGGTAGGGGCACAACATTGTTGTGCCCCTACAATGTGGTCTATTTACCGTAATTGCTGTAATGCATCGCAGTACTAAGTTTTTTAACGAACTGGGAAGGACGCGAAGCGGCTTCCTAAAGGGTAGAACGCAAAGAAGAAGATAGGTAATTTTACAACAGAAAGGGAGTAAACGTTTGAATAAATCTAAAGAACTCAAGACCCTGACAGTAGCGTCTCAGGGTCTTTGAGTTGTTTCCATTAATTAGACTTCACAAGAAGCCTATCAGGCTCCGAGGCGGAATTTAAAGCCGATGGAAGCCTCCGAATGTTTCCATTAATTCGACTTCAAAATAAGCCTATCAGGCACATGCACGATTGCGAACCGTACAGTTCATATGAGGTTTCCATTAATTCGACTTCAAAAGAAGCCTATCAGGTCTAGCCTCTAAAAGCTTTACCCAGTAATAACTCTATCACAGTTTTTCGTGAAGGGCAAAAACCCTCTCGAATAAATGCAAACTTATATCAATAAGCTAGGTACTGATAAACCTCAAACCCTTACTACGCAAGGTTTCGTGAACCACAACGACAGAATGGGGGTTTCAGCGATTTTGAGTAGCTCACGAAAAATTGCGTAATACTTCAGCAGCTTGCTGGCAGTTTTTGCTGACGGGGATTAAACAGGGGGATAATTGCTTGGGTTTGTGGGTCAATCCCTGTTGTAAAGTTTTAACGGTATCCATTGCAACGCTGGCATGCTAATGCTAGGTTATCAGGCTCATCAGACCCTCCAAGGAACTGTGGAAATATACGATCAATGGCGAACTGAGCGACACTTGCTTCTTCTGATGAATGACTTAGCAGCAGGCGATCGCATCCTAGTCAAGGAGTTACTCTGCCCGTTTTCGGTGCAGCCCTTTTGGATAAGGATGACAATTCAGGTTATGACTTGAGTGCATTAACTACTAATCTTACCATGCGAACGTGCGCCAGTCCATTCTGGTCAAGGGGAATACCTTCTAGGTATGTTAATGCGAAGTCAGTGATGAAATTGCCGCGTTCATTTTCAGGTATGTACTGCGTGAAAGGCATCCAGGTTGTGCGTATCCAACTTTCTAAACTTGTAAATTTAGATTCTGTTTTAATTCCTGTGTCCACTTCAATTGAGCATCTGAGTTCTTGGCGTAGTCTTCTGGATTCCAATAGTTCTTTAGCATGGCAAAATTCTTTCTTGACGCTAAATTTATTCATTACAATAGAAAATCTGATTATAAATGTCCAATATATTCTTCACTAACCAATAATATTTAAAAGATATAAGACTTACGCATTGACAGAAAAATCGTGCGGAGGGTTGTGGTTTTCTGTGCTTCGAGCTTGATTTTTGTGTTCCCCACTAAGTGATGCTTACAGTGGGCTACGCCTACGCAACCAAGAAAAGGTTGTTTTTAAAAGCCTGAAACGGCGTATTTAAGTTGATTCACAAGATGGTTCGTTTGTGAGCGTACGTCAGTCCTATAATCAATTGGCTTAAGTAAGTCGGCGGGATTTATAACTATGTAGTGTTTTGTGAGTTGGATTAAGTCTGTAAGTAGAATTACAGGTATGTGAGGCTATATAAATTTGCAACCTGCTTTATGCCAAAGTTTAGCAAATGACTACTTTGTTTTGGCGTTCGCTCTTGATAGATAATGCATTACGTCAATTGGATCTACTACATCTAAACGAAGAAGCCTCCCCATTTTTTCAAGTGAGCGGACAACCGTTTTTTTCTTTTTTCATGCGTCGTCACAGGCGATCGCACATGGGCAACACTAAGTAAAAAATTACACAGCAAGGCGGTTGCTGTCAATCAGATTAAGATACTGCTTTAATTTCGGCGTCCACATTCTCAGATTGCCGTACTTCCATCAGTTGACCGTTCAGAAAGTCGTTAATATCTGAAATAACAATACAATGTTGTAACTTAATACCCAAGGCATTAGCTACTTGTCTCACAGTGTCAAAACTAGCATTTTGATAATCTTTATTTTCATATTTTATTATCTGCTCTTCAGTTAATCGTGTGAGTGCAGCCAGTTCTTTTTCTGTGATTTTTTTAGCAATTCTCACTTTGATGAGAATTTCACCAATATCGTCTAAGCTCAGGTTAACAATTTCCCGCACAACTTCCAACGAGCCAATTACTTCAGCTAATGCTTCTGGAGTAATATCGCGTGCGTCAATCAGATGCATTAACATTGAATGGGGCGTACCTTGGGGGATTGGGTAATGGGTTTGTTCAAATTTTTCAATTAATGTCACCAATAGTTCCAACAGTATCTCCTCTTCTGGTGTACGATTGGGACGATGTTCTAAGGTTAAAGCGAGTGCGATCGCCTGCTCGTTTTCTTCTTCCGTGGTAATTGTTTTTGGTTGATACTCGGCTAGCAGTTTACCGTAAGATTCAGGATTAAAAGTACAGGTCATTTTTCCATTTATCCTTATCATATTCGGCGTGAGTTAGGACATATTTAATATAGATGCTTTGAGCTTTGTAAACAATCTCAACAATCAAGTGGTATTTGTTTCCTTTTATATTAAACACGGTGAAGTTGCCAACGGCTTCTGCTTGTGGATAAATAGCCTGAACTTCAATCAGGTTTTTCCATTTTGCTTTAGTTGCTACCCTATACCAATCATAAAGTGCTTCCCTTGCATCTGCGTGTGCTTCACAAAACTCCCGCAAAAGTTTGCGGCTAATGACGTGCATTTAAATTGAAGGAGTGATTACGACGATTAGAATTTTCTCTCAAATTGAAGGCTTTAGAAAGCTTTTAGAACTGTATTAAATGAGGTTTCGCGATCGCTCTCCATAGATAATGCATTACGTCAAAGAGAAGCTGAAGCGCCTTATTTCCAAGATTTGAAACGCGCACTACTTAAGTATGTAAATAAATTTTAAGCCTAGGGTGTGTAAGCCCTCAGTACGGCATCAAAGTCGTCAATTATGGTGCGTTACGGCTGCCGCCTAACGCACCCTACATAGAAATTGTCAAGTATATTGTTCAGGGAAATGGAAGATTTTAGTCAATAGTCCAGAGTCAAAAATTGTTAGACTATTGACTATTGACTATTTTCTTGTTTGGTGTATAGTAAACTTTTCCGCCCGTATCTGGTACAAAATGACAACTGACGTATGAGTGCCATAAAGCAGTCAAAATTGGTTTTTCAGATTTGCGGAAGTAGTCACCCATAATCGGTTTAATCGCCTCGGTTGCCTTCTTTAAATTGTAGTGAGGGATGTTCAAGAAGACGTGGTGAGCAACATGAGTACCGATATCATGATGGATGTGATTAATCAAACCATAATCGCGGTCAATAGTAGAAATAGCGCCTTTGAGGAAATTCCAATCTTCCCCACGATACCAGGGAATATCTGACTCAGTATGGTGCAAAAATGTCACCAAGTCTAGCCAAATTATAAAGACAATGTACGGTCCAGCGTAGTATTTAAGCAACCACATCCAACCCCATTGGTAGGTAAGGAAAGCAAGCAAACCTACCATGAAAGTAATTAGGATAGTGCTGGTGATGACATCCCATTTTTCCGATGGTTTAAAAAGCGGGCTGCTGGGAACAAAGTGGGAACCTTTCTTATTAGGACTCCGCTTAAACAAATACAGCGGATAAGCGAATAAGAACACATGAAACCGAACTATTTTTTCCACCAAAGGCATCAGCCTATACTGTGATTCTGTCACAGGATACCAACTTTCATCGTTGTCGATATTGGCAGTATTTTGGTGGTGAGTTCTATGGCTAATTCGCCAACCATGATAAGGAACAAGTATGGGTGTGTGGGACAGATGTCCAATCAAATCATTCAGCCATTTCTTCTTAGAAAAAGATTGGTGTCCGCAGTCATGTCCTACTACAAACAAAGCCCAAAACATCGTTCCTTGCATTACCCAGAAAATAGGCATTATCAACCAAGAATCCAGGTAATGAGCGCCTGCATAAAGCAGACTGATAATTAGGATGTCACGAAAAAAGTAAAAAAGTGATTTTCCTAAATTAGGCTGAAAGCATTCAGATGGGATTGCAGCTTTCAAATCACCAAGCGTGAAAGGTAGTTTGGTTGCATCCTCAGATAATTCACGCACAAGAGGATTGTTTAACTTAATGAAATTGGATTGCACTTAATTTTTTTGCTGGATATAAACTGGATGTTTTTTTGAGGTTATTTCATCTAACCTCTATTAGTCAATAGTGATTAGTCATTTGTCCTTTGTAAAGGATGAAGACCAATGACTAATCACTAATGACTATTGAGCAATCACTATTAGATATCTCCGAAAAACAATGTAGAGACGCGAAATTTCGCGTCTCTACAACGGTTGTAGACAAAGCACAATTAATTTCTGGAGATGTCTATTGACCGCAGCACTGTTTATAATCCAGTGAAATAATCCTTGAAAGACAAATAGCCCTGCTCAGGATTGTACAAGTGACATCGGTCTGTAATCTTCTTAATTAAAGACCAAGAAAACCGAGATTCATGCAAATAAGGCCCCCAATTTTCTTGTAAACTGCGATGAGCAAGCCGCAATTTGTAAGAAGGAATGGCGGTAGAAATGTGGTGGGGAACGTGGACATTAATATGGTGGCAAAGGAATTCTACCCAGTAGGGATAATCGCAGTGAACCGTTCCAGATAGCTGCGAAGCCAGTGCGTTCCACTTGGGTTCTGCGACAAAAGGAATTTCTGGTGCAGTATGGTGAACCAGGGTAAAGGTACTCATCCAAAAATGGTAAACCAACCACGGAGCAAGCCAAAACTTGACAAATCCCCAAATACCAGTTGTGGCGATGAGGATGGGGAAAGCGATCGCTGCAAACAGAACTACCACAGCCACTGAAAGCTTCACTTTTGATTGGTCTTTTACTTGGAATTGCCGCCAATCAAAGTGTATAACTGCCCAATGTCCGATTGACCCTACCCACCATAAGCGGTTTCGCATGAACCCCTCAAAACTCCACTGCAGAATTTTTCCCCATCTTTCATACATCTGTAGTGTAATTGGATGCCAAGCATTGTCTTCTTTCAACTTGTTGGTGTGCACATGGTGATAATTATGCATAATCCGCCAACTGTGGAACGGGTAAATCAACGGCATCAAGAATAAATGCCCTACCAGATCGTTCACCCAGCGACGTTTAGCAAATGAACGATGACCGCAATCATGCGCGATCACAAAAAAACCCGTCAAAGCAGTGCCTGTAAAAATCCAGGCTAGGGGCAAGAGAAACCAAGGAGCAATTGTCAAACTTAAGTAGCCCAAACCAACCATCAAGACACTGATTGTCACTTCTGTCCAAGCTTGGCGACGATCCTGCACAAAACATTCCCGTGGCAGACTTTTGATAATATCTTTCAGCTTCAGGTCGGAGTTAACAAGATCATCAGCTGGCTTTTGGCTGTTTATTCTTATTGATGTAGTCATGAATACCCAAAAAACAACACACACAACTGCCAAGTCACTAAAAAAGTAACTTGTCGCAAAGTTTCTTCACATTAACGTTTCGGATTATACAATATAATCCGCAATTGCAAACCCCCGCTCAGATCAGCGAGGGCTGGTAAAATTCGCATTCAGCGTTATTTGATGACTAATAACTAATTCTTACTGCTTTTTCTCTGCCAGCTTCACATTTGTAGCCAGACCTAGTACTTGCAGCAACTGAATTGTCATCCAAGTGAGATCAATTTCCCACCATTTTAGCCCGTGACGAGCTGAATATTGATAGGCATGATGGTTATTATGCCAGCCTTCACCAAACACCAGTAGTGCCACCCACCAGCAGTTAGTCGATCTATCATCAGATTCGTAACTACGATAGCCAAATTTATGAGTAGCACTGTTGACCAACCAAGTGCAGTGCCACACGAAGACAATGCGAACAAAAATCCCCCAAACGACAAACGACCAGCCACCCAGTAACAACAGAAGCAAACCCAAAGCAACTTGGATGAAAATGAAATTCTTTTGAAAAAACTGATAAACTGGGTCGTCGGCAATGTCTTTAGTGAAGCGAGGAAGTTCTGATTGATCTTGTGACTGGTAAATCAACCAACCCATGTGGCTCCACCAGAAACCTTTATTGGAATCATGGGGATCAAGGTTTTGATCCGAGTGCAAATGGTGCAAGCGGTGTGTCCCTATCCACTCAATTGGTCCTCCTTGGCAGGAGAGTGTAGCGCAAAAAACCAGGAAATACTCCAGCCACTTAGGAGCCTGAAAACTGCGGTGGGTAACAAGGCGGTGAAATCCTAGGGTAACTCCCAAGCCACCTGTTACCCAGTAGAGCAACAAAGCAATACCGACTGCTTTCCAGCTAAAGTTACTGGGAAGCAGAGCAAATAAAGCTCCGATATGCACAGCAGCGAAAAATAGGGTATTAACCCAGTTGATTTGAAGTTTGGTCGAGGTAGCAATTGTCATGCAATAACCTGAATAGGAATTGTCCGGCCTAGTCTGCGCGATCCTAAAATCAGCATATCTAAATTTTTTTGAATGAGGAAGTAATGAACAGCTTGGAACAGCTGCGAGAAGCAGAACAGGCACTATTAGAGATTTTTTCTGGAATTGACGCTCAGGTCAAGCAAAATCTTAAAAAAGTCCTAAATTCCTTTCGCCATCATCGAGTAGGTCCCCATCATTTTACAGGTGTCAGCGGCTACGGTCATGATGATTTAGGGAGAGAAACTTTGGATAAAGTCTTTGCTGAGGTAATGGGTACTCAGTCAGCGGTAGTACGAGTGCAATTTGTTTCTGGAACCCACGCGATAAGTTGTGCTTTATTTGGTGTCCTCCGTCCTGGTAATGAAATGGTAGCAGTGGCAGGTCCACCCTACGACACCCTTGAAGAAGTGATTGGCTTGCGGGGTCAAGGTCAAGGCTCACTTATCGATTTTGGCATCCGCTATCGCCAATTGGAGCTAACGGCAGAAGGAACCGTAGATTGGCAAGCTTTATCCTGTGCAGTGGGTGATAATACCAGTTTAGTCTTAATTCAGCGTTCCTGCGGTTATTCTTGGCGTCCCAGCTTATCAATTGCCGAAATTGAAAAAATCGTCCATTTGGTAAAACAACAAAATCCCAACACCATTTGCTTTGTCGATAACTGCTACGGCGAATTCATCGAAACTCAGGAACCCACAGCAGTTGGTGCTGATTTAATGGCTGGGTCGTTGATTAAAAACCCTGGTGGCACCATTGTCAACGCTGGCGGTTATGTTGCTGGTCGCGCTGACTTAGTGGAAGCAGCAGCTTGTCGCCTCACTGCACCCGGAATCGGTAGTTATGGAGGTGCTACTTTTGACCAAAATCGCCTGCTATTCCAAGGGCTGTTTCTTGCTCCCCAGATGGTAGGGGAAGCTATGAAAGGAACTCATCTCACTGGTTATATATTTGACAAATTAGGTTATCCAGTCAATCCAGCACCACTTGCGCCGCGTCGGGACGTCATTCAAGCAATTAAGCTGGGTTCTCCACAGAAGCTCATTGCCTTCTGTAGAGCGATTCAACAGCATTCTCCCATTGGTTCCTACCTCGATCCCGTACCAGCCCAAATGCCTGGGTATGAAAGCGATGTAGTCATGGCTGGAGGAACTTTTATCGAGGGTAGTACTTCGGAATTTTCAGCCGATGGTCCTTTACGGGAACCTTATGCAGTCTATTGCCAAGGCGGAACCCATCATGCTCATGTCGCGATCGCCCTGGAGGCGGCGATAGAAGCTGTGGGATCGGCTTGAAGAAGAAACGTTCCGCCGGAACGTCTGTACGTTCGTGGGGAATTAAAAATTAAAAA
>CAZZYE010000030.1:2539-4346 GCA_964658145.1 uncultured Stigonema sp. | reverse complement strand
AAAATATAATTTCTTCATTTTTAATTTTGCATTTTTAATTATTCCCCAAGGTGTAACCTTAGCTGCTGTAAAGATTCGCTAACCACCCCAACCCCATTCCTGACAAAGAAGTCAAAGCCAAAATTAGAAAAGTGTGAAACTGGCTGATTGACTTGGGTAATTCATCTTCCACCACAGCCCAAGTCAGAGCTAAAACCTCAACTACTCCTAGAGGCAAAGTCACAGCCCAAGCCACAACCACTAGCCAAACTAAAATTTCCACCCAAGTCTCAACCCAAGGCATAGTCAAAGCCAACACTCCAACTAAGACACCACTAGCCAAACTACTAGCCCAAGCAAACACCACAGTCCGAGCCAAAATCCTGGTCAAAGTCCAAGCCCCAGATTTAGATGCAGCCCAAGCCCAAACCCCAGACCAAGCCAAGGCGTAAGCCCAAGATCCAACCCTTGCCACAACCATAACTCCAAATCCAGCCACAACCACAGATCCAACCCCAGCAATAGTCTTGAGCGTTGGCATTGCCCCAGATCCAGTCTCAACTACAGCCCAAGCCACAGGCAAAACCCCTGTCCAGATTAAAGCGGTAAGTCCAGTCACAGCTAAAGTCCAAGCTCCAGTTCCTGCAATCGCCCAATCCTTAATCCAGAGCGGAGTATCGGCAACAAAAAAGCCGACGGAAGTATACCATAAGAAACCGAATGCTAGCCAGAACCAGGGCATAGTCCTGTAACTCATCTTTTTAAAATCAAAGTTAATCTCTTATTAACCTAAGCTTAATATAGGGGGAAAAGTCCCCTGATGTTCGAGAGCAACTTCTGGAGCTACAAGCCATTTATATATGTCCCAGAAAAACGAAACGACTGTTCTGGTTTTGGCTGTGCTGATCACACTAGGATTAGTGGGCGGTGGTGTTTGGTGGTTAATTAAACGCTTTGGTGTTGACTTGGGTAGTTTAGTTAACAATCAATCGCAGCTACTAGATTCGTCTAATGTCAAAAGTTTCTCCCAAGTGCAGAACGTTCCATCTGGGGTGTTTAATTATGGTGGTAGCACGACTTGGGTATCCATCCGCAAAGAAGTAGACCCAGTCATTCAAAGCGTCTGGTCTCAGTTTCGCTTGCGCTATACCGACCCTGACAGGGTTCCCCCTAGCTCTGAGACTGGTATCCGCATGTTGTTAGACAATCAACTGTCGTTTTCTCAAACCTCTGTCCCAATTGCTCCTGAGGCATATCAACAGGCGCGACAACGGGGTTTTTCCCTTAAAGAGATACCAGTGGCGATTGATGGGATTGCGATCGCTGTGAACCCAAGCTTGAATATAAAAGGTTTAACTGTAGCTCAATTCCAAGACATTTACGCAGGCAAGATTACCAACTGGAGTCTTGTCGGCGGTCCCGACCTGAAAATCACACCCTACGGCAAAAAAGATCGGGACACGAATGCCTCTGTTGAATTTATGCCGACGACAACCGAGGCTCTGCGTCAAGTGGCTGCCAATCCTGGGGGTATTTACTACACCTCAGCACCATTGGTGGTATTGCAGTGTCACGTTAAGCCGTTGCCGCTAGGTCGTAACTCCAATGAACTTATTCCCCCATATAAACCGCCTTTCGTCCCCCTCTCCGAGTGTCCGCGAAAACGCAACCAAGTGAATACAGAAGCCTTCCTGAGTGGTCAATATCCCCTTAGTCGGCGATTATCGGTGGTTGTTAAACAGAATGGTCAAATTGACCAACAAGCAGGCATTGCCTATGCCAGACTACTGCTGACCTCTCAGGGTCAGGAATTAATTACAAAGGCGGG
>CAZZYE010000030.1:0-2529 GCA_964658145.1 uncultured Stigonema sp. | reverse complement strand
ATTTCATTTCATTTCAATCCCTGATAGGGATTCATACAGTGAAATTCCCGCAATTTATAGATAGAATAACACACGATTACTCTTGCGCGAGGTGTATTCGACAAAGTATGAAAACCCATCATTTAGAAGTCACCGAGAACAGCACGGGCAATGCTGCAAGTGTGTGAGATGACACTGCTGAGAGCGTTGACCATTTCGAGGTTGATGGCGCTCGAATCCAAACTGGATGCCGATCTAGAACGCAGGCGGTGGAGATGCCGTAGATGAAGTTCACGCTTGGTTTTATTGAGCGCCGATCTACGCAATAGTACCTCATCAGCAATCATCGGGTCTTGCGACGCCAGCCCTGCTAGCGCATTCTGTAACAGCAACATTGTTTCACTATGATAAGTAGCTAGGTCATTCCACTCTTCGTCACAAAAGGCAATCTGTTTCCGACGCTGTCGGCGGGCTAGTCGCATCAGTTGCTTGTCAATGATGTCGCCAATAGCCTCAAGGTCAGAGCAGATGTAGAGTAATGCGATCTCCCGACGCGCCTGTTCCTGAGTCATTAAATCCTCACTGATCTGTGTTAGGTAGCGCTTAATTGCTACTTCTATGTCGTCGATCTGGTCATCAAGCTGGGCAATGCGCTTGGGTATGTCTTTACCACCGTCTTCAAAAGCGTGGATGCTTAACTGCAACATCTCCGCCGCCAGCTCAGCCATCCGGAGGATTTCACGCATCGCAATTCCGAGTGCTACAGCAGGATCTTCCAGGGCTTTTGAGTCGAGGTTGCGTGACTTAGAGGAATCGACCATCGCTGGTTCTCGAATGAGCTGAGTCGCTAGGTGTGCTACCTGATTTGCCAGTGGTGCGAAGATGACTGCAAGGAGGAGATTAAACCCCAGGTGGAAGAGCGAAACTTGGGCGGAGCGAGTCAGTGGCACTCGGTTCAGCAGCGCTGTCAACGGGTTGATCGCTATCAGGGCTACGGCAGCCCCGGATAGCCTAGTACCTAAATAGATGAATGCCAGTCTACGTCCAGTGATACTGCGACGATTCAGATCTGTCAACAACGGCGCGATCGTAGTCCCTACATTAGCACCTAGTGTAATTGCCAGTGCTGCAGAGAGTGGCAGCGCCCCACTAGCAGCCAGCACCAACACTAGCCCAATTGTCGCCGTACTAGAAACAAAGGCGATCGCCAAGCTAGTGCCTGTCAGTGCTAATACCAACGGTGAACTAGACAGCGCCTGAAGGATGGCTTTGGTAATTGGACTAGAGGCGATGGGAGTACTACTTGCATCGATCATTGCTAGCCCCACCAGGACGAGTCCAAAGCTAAAAATCCCCCTACCAATATGACGTAGATCTGTGCGGCTAGTGAATATGGCTACTGCCGCGCCCAGTCCCAACAGTTGCAGGGCATAATCAGTGATATGAAACGCTAGAAGTTGGACTACCAATGTAGAGCCAACCGATGCCCCCTGTAACATGATCGCTGCCGCTGCTAGCGGTATCAACTCGGCACTCACCAATCCAACAAGCACAGAGGCAGTAGCAGAAGAACTTTGAGTGAGCACAGTTGCTACAACTCCAGCCACGAAAGCGGCAAAAGGGCGTTGAGCAAGCGTCATCATCGTCTGACGCAGCCGTGCCCCCAAAGCACGTTCCATAGCATCAGTGACTAGCAGTACACCATACAGAAGTAGCATCACACCACCGAAAAGCAGCAGCAAAACGGTAGTGGGATCGTGGGTTTTGACCATTAGCTTTTAAATCTACGGTAAATAGAATGGTTTACTGTAAATTAAGATTAGATTAAGATAAATTTAATGTAATTAGAACTTAGGTATTGACAAAATTTTGATTGTGTGGAAATTGCCATAGTGCATCTCTACATAAATCACCTCAACTAAGTAGGGTTTTAAAGCGCTTAGGACATAAGTCCGTTTCGCTATATTCTTAAGTAGGTATAAGTCAACTCAACTTATGCGCTCCTTCCGTGAGATGGAACGTGGATTGTAGATACCTGAAACCGGAACGCTGCCGCAGTCCTGTTGAGCAGCAGATACAGACAATGCGGACAGTAGCGACAAAGCATGTTATACATAATCTGGTCTTTTTGTACCATAAGTAAGTCCTAGTAATAATAAATAGCTCAGTGTACACAAATTTTCAGGCAACAACCTGACTCCTCTCGCTAAAAAAGGGAACCAATGTATCTGAGTCTTCCGTTTGTATCGACATAGTCGCTCATGACAGCGGAGCTATTGTTACCCCAAAGTGCCATTTAGCTTTGTGCCAACAGGTTCCGGAAAGAATAGCGTTTCTGAAGTCAGTACTTTTAAGTATGGCTGCTGTAAAGTCAGCGTCGGTCAAGTCAGCACCATTAAAGCTTGTGCCTAATGCTGTCAAATTGATCGCTAACTTCTGAATCAAGGTGTATTTTTCGTCAAAAGCCACAGCCCGCCGACCAATGTAAGCACCAAGTAGTGTAACCGCGATCGCGACTGTGCCAGCGACGGATGAAGCGATCGCACTAGC
>CAZZYE010000029.1:17897-19898 GCA_964658145.1 uncultured Stigonema sp. | reverse complement strand
TCCCAACGCCCCACTCCCCACTCCCTATTAAAAATCTAAAATTGGTAAAGCTGAATTGGATATTTATCAAGTTTTAATTCGTTCGATTTTGTTCTCTGTGGGAAAAACGGATCCAGAGTGGTTACATCGGCAGACAATTCGCTCTTTAAGCTGGCTCTTAAACACTAGCCATCGCCCACCAGCTAGTTGGGTAAACAAACAGCTACAGTCCTTGTGCCTATTTGATCGGCGTCTGGAACAAACTCTGTTTGGGCTAAACTTCCCTAACCCTGTGGGTTTAGCAGCGGGGTTTGACAAGGATGGTGTCGCAACTCCCATTTGGTCCAGCCTTGGTTTTGGCTTTGCAGAAGTGGGAACTGTAACTTTTCACGCACAACCAGGAAATCCGCGTCCTCGATTGTTTCGCTTGCCCTTAGACAAAGCTGCTCTTAACCGCATGGGCTTTAATAATTGCGGGGCCCAGGCAATGGCAGAGCG
Organism: uncultured Stigonema sp.; assembly: GCA_964658145.1. Lineage (GTDB taxonomy): Bacteria > Cyanobacteriota > Cyanobacteriia > Cyanobacteriales > Nostocaceae > Stigonema. The sequence continues at coordinate 19,421 of CAZZYE010000029.1, read as the reverse complement.
GTTAGCACAAATTAAGCATCAGTTTACGCTGTCAATACCTATAGGTATAAATTTAGGTAAGTCTAAGGTAACACCGTTAGAAGAAGCTGCAAAGGATTATCTTAATAGTTTTCGTTTACTCCAGAATTGTGGAGATTATTTTGTTGTCAATGTGTCTTCCCCAAATACGCCAGGGTTGCGATCGCTTCAAGATGCAGCCATGTTAGGTTCTATCTTGGATGCCTTGCAACATGAAAACATTGCACATAAGCCAATTTTTGTCAAGATAGCGCCTGATTTGGAGTGGGATGCGATCGCCGATATTATTTCCCTCGCCAAAACCTACCAACTGGCCGGAATTATCGCTACTAACACTACCATTCGCCGGGATGGACTGAAAACTCAGATTATTGCCCAGACAGGCAAGTCTGTCAACCAAGAAGCAGGTGGTATAAGCGGTGCGCCCTTAGGCGATCGTTCCACTGAAATCATTCGTTTTATTTGGCAGCAAACCCAAGGGAAAATGCCGATTATCGGTGTTGGCGGCATTTTTACCCCTGAAGACGCTTGGGAGAAAATTACTGCAGGTGCAAGCCTGATCCAAGTTTATACAGGGTGGACTTATGAAGGTCCACTTATGGTACGTCGTATTCTTGAAGGTTTGCGTTCCAAGTTAGAACAAAACAAATTAAATTCCATCTCTGAAGCTGTGGGTTTAAAAATAAGATAAGGGGAGTACAAGAATTAAAAATTAAAAATGCAAAATTAAAAATTTTTAATTTTTAATTGATTTGTTCCCCACTCCCCATTTCCAAGTTAACTTTTAATTTTTGCCTTCCTCTTCCAGTGGAAAAAACTCCTTAGTTTTTCTGAAATATGTCCAAGCAATGCCATCTGGATCCTTACTGCGACTCCATTCAGGAAAATCTGGATCTTCTCGCCGTTTATATACTGTGCTGGAATAAACATTTAATCGTTTAGCAAGTTCAGATTGAATGAGAGAGCCAAAAATTAACTGTTTTTCCAGTGGTCGTTTGACTTCCTCCTGAGTCGGTTGGGGTTGTGATTCAGTTTCTGGTTCTTGCTGCTGTTTAGGCTGCGGTGGTGTCAGAAGTGGTAGGGCGGTTTTGGCAACTGGTTGAGCAGAAAGTTCTTTGGGTGGCTCACTACTGTCAAGTATGCTGCCTAGAGTGCTAGCTGTTATAAAGTAATACACGTGGCTTGCCTCTTTAGAGTCAAGGGTGTGGGCACCAAATTCCACTGCTTTAGTATCTAAGTAGCGTTTTGCCGTTTCTCCTGAAAAATTTCCCTTCATTGCCAAGTCTATTGGCGTAATCCTGCCTTGATTTTCCCGAATCAGTTGATTGAAGATCGGGTTGACTTGCAGACACCACTGTTGCCACCTATAGTACTGCCAAATATTGAAAGCCAAGACGATTAGAATTACCGCCACCCAAACTTTCCAGGTGGCAACAAGGAAAATAATCAAAAATGAGATTGGCAAAAGTAGAACGAGAAAACCCTTGCCGTAGCTTTCTATTGTTT
>CAZZYE010000029.1:0-17887 GCA_964658145.1 uncultured Stigonema sp. | reverse complement strand
TGCCGATTTTTGCCAAATGGCTTTTAGGAAAATAATAATATTATCTTGACAAAAATTGGGACATTTGTTTGTAGCGTTTGCTTTTTTGCTGAAATTTTTCCTGGCAAATTGACCCATCGTAGGGGCGGGGTTCCCCCGCCCTTACAATGTGGTCAACTCAATTGAAAACTGCTGTAGGGCAAAAACCCTGCTTGCAGCAGGCTAGTAGTCCACCAAAGCAACAATGCTTGGTTTATGATGATTTGTTCGTAATGAGGGCTTTAGTCCTCAAGAACACGAGGGCTTTAGCCCTCACTACGAACCTTTAAAAGTTGACTTGCCAGACTACTAGGTAACACAGCTATCTATGGGCGATACTACATAAGTAGCAACTTCAAAATTAGTTTCCCAGCCCCTTGACATCCCAAAATACATATACTACAGTAATAATACAAACCGATGTTCACAAAGGAATTCACTTGTAGCAGATAGCTCAATTGGTACGTCCACGTTGCCCGCAAGGGCCGACATATCAAGGGTGATCGCTGATAACTTAAACAACATCCTTGATTCAACTTCTGGAGATGCGGATACCCTACGGGAAGCCGCCCGGAGGGCGTCTACAAATCCCGCTCCGCTACATTAAGAGTTCCATCGAAGTATTTTTGCTTCATTCTTCATAAAAACATCAGTAAAAACCCCTTGGTCAAAAGTTAAATTAGAATCCAAAATTTATATGTGGCAGGTAGCTCAATGGTAGAGCGCCAACTTTGCCTGAAAGGGCCGAAGAATTGAGGGTTATCGCTTTTAACGAACCCCCCCCTTGATTCGCCGGAAATGCGGGTTCAAGTCCCGCCCCGCTACACCAAATTTAGTGATGAGTTAAAAGTTAGGAGTGAGGAGTTTTCAATTTCAAATTTTTCACTCATAACTCCTAACTCCCGTACAGAAGTTCCACCGGAACGTCTCTTCCTAACTTTACATGTGGTGGGTAGCTCAGCTTGGTAGAGCGCTAAAACATCCTTTTTCACCCCTTGCCTGCAAAGGCCGAAGAATGAGGGTTATCGATTGGGATCGAGAGGTCGCGGGTTCAAATCCTGCCCCACTACACCAAATATGTAGGGGTAGCCAAGTGGTTCAAGGCGGCGGATGGGTGAATAACTCATAGTCCTTGGTTCACAAACTTGTCTGCAAAGGCTGAAGAATTGAGGGTTATCGCACCGCCATTCGCAGGTTCAAATCCTGCCCCCTACACAAAATTGAGTGCTGAGTTATGAGTTAGAGCGAATTTCATTTGGGTAAACCACAACATAACCGTAGGGGCGCGGAAACCGCGCCCTTACAATGCGGTCAATTCAATTGAAAACCCCTAACTCCTAACTCCTAACTTTACATGTGGCGGATAGCTCAGTGGTAGAGCGCCAAAAACATCCTTGTTCACCCCTTGCCCGAAAAGGCCGAAGAATGAGGGTTATCGACTGATAATCGGGAGGGTCGCAGGTTCGAGTCCAGCTCCGCCACCTTTCATTTTTGCCTGCAAAGGCTGGGAGATAAAATAAGATGAATTACAAATTCTTCACTCAAAAAGGGACACCACAAACTCAGCCTATTCCTGGACGAGAAGCAGAGATGATCCAGGGACGTTCTCAAGGTTGGATGTTTGATGCTGGTATTTGGAAAATGCTGCGGCGCTGTTTGCTAATTGGTACGGCACAAAGCACATACTATGCTGGTAAGCAGGAATTGACCGAGGATTTTGTGACGGTTGTAAGACAAGCGATCGCCGAAAATCCAAGAACTGTAGCCGAAGAAATCCTTTACGCCAGCGATGGACGCGCCATCAACAACAGTGCGCCGATCTTAGCTTTGGTTTTGCTATCAATGGGTGAAGCACCAGAAGCTAAAAAGGCATTTGGTGAAATATTCACAGCAGTAGTCCGCACAGGTAGTCATTTTTATGAATGGCTGAACTACACCAAGTCTATGCGGGGATTTGGTAAGGTTGTGCGCGAAGCTGGAAAAAATTGGTTCTTACGGGAAGATGTTAAAGGTTTGGCTTACCAGTTGCTGAAGTACCAGCAACGCTATGATTTCTCGCACCGCGACGCTTTGCGTTTGTTCCATGTCAAACCACCTACACAAGACCATCAACAACTGTTTGAGTGGGTCGTCAAAGGTTGGGAAATATTACCAGGAGAAATTCCCTCGGCGGCGTTAGCGCAAATTTGGTGGTATGAGTGGCTAAAGCGTAATCCAGATCATACCCCTGAAGCTATTGCCCAAGGTCATTTAACCCACGAAATGGCGAACCCTGTCGGCAAGATGGATAAATCGGCTTGGCAGTTGCTGTTCAACGAAATGCCAATTGGTGCATTGCTGCGTAACTTGGGTTCACTGACTGAACTGGGTGTTTTAGGGTCTGATGAACGCGATAATTTGCAGCGCGTTGAAGCAGTTCTCAACAACAAGGAACATCTGCGTAAAGGTCGCATTCATCCGATTGATGTTTTGAAAGCACTTAAGACTTATCAATCTGGTGGGAGATTAGGACGCAGCAAGAAGACTTGGAACCCAGTTGACCGAATTGTGGACATCTTAGAAAAGGCGGTTGAATTGTCTTTTGATGTGGTGCAACCTACAGGCAAAGTGTTTATGCACGCCGTAGATGTTTCCGGTTCTATGGGTAGCTTAATTGCGGATATGGGACTGAGTTGTTGTGAAGTTGCTACAACAATGGCATTGGTAACAGCAAAGGCAGAGAAGAACTACATGATTCGTGGCTTTGCTAACGACTTCCGCGACTTAGGTATCACCGCCAAAGATAGTTTTAGTTCTGCTGTTCGCAAAGCTAGCAACCAAAACTTCGGCGGAACAGATGCGTCTGTTGCTTACGACTGGATGATTAAGAACAAGTTCAAAGCTGATGTCGTCTGTTTCTGGACGGACTCAGAAAGCTGGGCAAATAGTTATCAACATCCCTGTCAAGCGCTTGCCAAGTATCGGGAAAAGGTAAATCCCAAGGTCAAGGCGGTGTACATCACCCTTGCACCTTACCAAATTACGCTGGTAGATCCAAACGATTATCTGTCATACGATATTTCAGGCTTTGATCCTGGATCGCCGCGAATGATACAGATGATTGCAAGTGGAGACTTGTAACTTCATCCCAGTTCAAAAACCTGTTATATTACCTTTGTTTCTACCTGCAAGCAAAGGTATTATGGCAGGTTTTATTAATTGGGATATATTACCTCTTGGCACTAAGCCTGATGCTGTTATAGCCAGAGAGCTAAATGTCAACAGAAGAACAGTATGTAAAGAAAGAAATAAAAGAGGTATTAAGCCATTTACTGGCAGAATACTTACTCAAGAAGAATTTGCTGTTAGATCCATATATGAAGCCATGTATGATGCTGTACTTCATGAGCAAGGTATCCCGCATCTACACGAAGTACCTGTACCAAATACAAATTTTAAATCTGACTTTCAAATTGACGACACTTTTATTGAAATTGCAGGAATGCTCAATTACAAAAAATACAGAGATAAATACCTAAAAAAGAAACAAGCCTATGAAACATTACAGATAAAAGTAGTATGGTTAAATATTGAAGAACTTGAGAAATTATTTAGTAAGTGTACGCTACAGCTAAAAATTAGAGAAAATTCTGAGTGCAAACTTTGTGGTAGAAAAAGTCTAAGAATAACAAAAGAGTTATGTAATAAATGCTACTGCCTGACTTGGAGGCAAGCTACGCTTCGTCCCATAACTGTCTGTGGATTTTGTCAAAAAGAATTTCCTCAATACAGCCCAAATAGCAAGTTTTGCTCAAGAGAATGCTATTGGAATAGTATGAAGCTAGATTTACCCTCGCTCGATTGGCTTGAAAGCGAAATTGCATCAAAAAGTATATCAGAAGTTGCCGCAGAGTTAGGTATTGACTACTATACCTTACACAAAAGACTGTACAGAAGTAGAAAACGGAAAAGCAGCAAATAATTGAATTTTCCAAGCATTTCCTCAGGCTCTAGGTGGGGCTATACAAACGAAGTCAGACTAGCGCAGCTTTCTCTCGTTCCTAGGCTCCTGCCTAGGAACGCCTTATCAGAGGCTCTGCCTCTAGTAAATTTTAAGATGCAGGGCGATCGCTTTGCCCTCAAGCCTCAAAAGTCCATGTATGACTACCAATCTTGATAACATTTCCTGGAGTCAGCCAGACGGGTTGGTTCGGGACAAGTCGCTGTCCACTTACAAAAGTGCCATTGGAACTACCTAGATCAATGATCTGGTAGCGAATACCTTGAGGGTCAGTTAGTTTAATAATTTGGGCATGGTGGCGCGAACAAAGGTGATCGTCAAGGATGAGGGTGTTGCTTGGTTCGCGTCCAATGGTAAAGGGGCTGGTTGACAATATGACGATCGCACCCGATGACTGGTTTACCAAACGTGCGATCGCATCTTCCTCAGAATTTGGGTCTAGCACTGTTGGCGGAAGCGTTAGGCGGTCACGATTTGGCACAGCTTGAGGAGATTCCCCTTCAAGAGCAATACTCCTAGCTTCCATAGCAGCGCCGAGAGTAGGGTCACTTGAGTTAGGGTTGCGACCAGAGATAATGTTAACCTGCTGCACTGGCGGCGGTAGTATCTGTGGGCGACCAGCTTGGGCAATCTGCGCCTTTAACGCGGCTTCGTATTCAGCTTCCTCTCGGGCGCTCATACCTTCGACTTGACGAATGACTCCACGAACCTGAGGGAAGCTGATGTCGTTCACCCGCACATCTTCTAGAGCAAAGCCTAAGGAATAGTAAACTTCAGGATGGTCAAGAATGTATTGCCGAATTTGCGCTCTTCCTTGAGTCGTCAACTGTTCGACACGCACTCCTCCAATAGCCACCCCTAGATTATCTTTGACCGCACTTACGAGGGCTGCGATCGGTTCAGATAATTCCAAAGCCACTCGTTTAGAGTCCACTACCTGATACATCACATTTAGGGAAACATTAATCAGATACTGGTCTTGGGATAAAAAGTCTCCATGAGAAACAATATCCAAGTTGCGAATCTTGGTATCTACCAGAATCAGATCGCATTGTTCTAGCAAGGGTAGGGCGAAGCTGAAATGACGTCCTGGTTCCAATTTCCGTACAACACGACCATTTTTGATCAACAAACCTGTATAGCCTGCCTCAATAAAGTCCATGCTCCAACCGACCCAGCGTTCTGGGGTATACGTTTCGATCAGAGGAGGAGAGTCGGTAGACATGAGACGATACCTAAAAGAGTGATTGATTAGATCTGTGTTCTCTTTACTTAAAGAGTAGCAAATAATCTTAATAGTTGGGTTGATCCCCGCTTTGTTGACTAACAGAAAATTAAGGTTTATGAAAACCTGCGGAGGCACAGAGAAGTTACTTGGAGTACCTAGCTGTGAGACACCTGCTTATAACCACAGCCTTTCCAATATTGACCTTGCAATCACATTTTTTGAGATTACAATCTATCTTTAGTAGTATTTTTATTGAGATGATTAATTTGTTACTTTGGAAAAATGTCCGAATTTACATCTACCGTTTGGTAAACAAGCTTGTAAATCGTGGGTATTCACCTTTCTAAAGTCAGTAAGAAGCTTATTCTATTAGCATAGCAATGTCAATAAATCATGACTTATCAGTAAAGATACTTGAAATTACTTTAAATCTCAAGTATCTTTTCACTTATTTTAATTTTATAGTTTTCTAAAAATTTTTCTGAAAACTTAGGATTTCCGTTTTGCGTATGTATATGCAGCCTTGAAAGTTGATGCAAAACGTAGTAAATCGAAGTAATTGCTTAAATATCAGCATTTATAGCCGTAATTGCTAGATTATCTTCTCTAAAGTCATTAATATCTACTTGACTGCTCAAGTGATACTTATAAATTTAAAGTTACTAAAAGTTACTATGTATTCTTTAATCTTATTCATACTATCTAAATCAATATGATTACGGTTATGGTTATTTGATAAAAAATGCAACACTTATTGCACCGACAAAGTTTTGAAAAGCCAAGATACTTTTATACACCATGAAAAGATGTATAGCATCTTTTATTACTATATAAAGTTTGGTGTAAAAGTTAGCTTTGTTCAAAAATAAAATAATTGCAATTTGGGGTGCTAAAGATGAAACTATTACTTGCATTCATGGTAAATAGCAAAAATTTACCTAGTTTTTGTCCGTTAAGTTTCTCTAGTAAAAAGCATATACCCCCAATATATCAATACTCTACAGGATTAGTTAAACCTAACCCCTTTAGCCTCCCTGAGCCTAATCCCCAACGGACGCTCGTTCCTCCTTGCGGTAGCGACTTGATTAAGCGACTCGTCTCCTCTGGAGAGGCTAACCGAGAAGTATTGCTCAACACATCTCATCTCGTAGGGGCGGGGTTTCTCCGCCCTGACAATGTAGTCAACTAATAGTAATTTTCATCTATGCATTGTCCAGCCACATAGTAAACAATGCTTAGCATTTCTCAATAAATCTGTAGGCTTTAGCCTGTTGGCTGATCTAAGTGCCTAGACCAAGCTAAACATTAGCTCTCTTCTTGGGCTTGCACGTTACTTCCTTAACAATAGCTTCTTAACAGTAGAAAAAACTTCAGTTAAATTCTACTCTTTGTAAACATTACTGTAAATAAAAAATAGATGTTGCTTTGGTAAAAAAATCTAATTGATTAGGCTAATTCAATTAGTTATTAGCACCCAGCAACATTTATTTTTTAGCAGTAAATCGTTCTCCAAAATCTAATTCTTCTAGTGTTAGTTTGATTTATGGAGTATTTATGAACGAAATTATTTTTCCAGAATTATACTGTCCATTTCCATATCAAATTAATAAGAATGTTGAGCTTTTAGAAGATTATGCTTTGAAATGGGTGCTGCGCTTCAATCTACTGACAAATGAATCAATTTATCAACGTTTCTGCAAAACAAAAGTTTTTTTGCTGAGCGCAGGTGTCTACCCTCACTACCAGATGGAAGAACTAAAGATTGGAAATGACTGGTTGAGTTGGTTATTTATCTGGGATGACTATTGCGAACTATCAGAATTAAAAAATAAACCTGAAGTGCTAAAGGTTTTCCACCAGAGATTTATGGAAATATTCAGAGGAGCAGAACTGACGAGTAAGGATATACCTATTAGTAGAGCTTTAAGCGATTTACGACAGCGGATGCTTCAAGTATGGGGTACAAAATGCTTCCATCTCTTAGTCCCCTGCCTTGAGAATTATTTCTACGGATATGTCCTGCAAGCAACCAATCAATCGTACAATCGTATACCTGATCTTGACACTTATATCAAGACACGTAGGTTAAGCGTAGCAGGAGATCTTGTCCTCGCATGGATTGAATATTTCAATCAGTTGATGATTCCAAATTTTTTACGAAAGCACGACCTGAAAAGGATAAATAAAATTGCAATCGACATTCTAGCTTGGTGTAATGATATATTTTCCTTTCCCAATAAATTAGCAAGTAGTGATGTTCACAATTTAGTATTGGTACTTCATTATCAACAAGAACTTTCTCTGGATAAAGCACTTAAGCGTGCTGTTGAAATGCATAATCAAGAGGTAAGCTCATTGTTAAGTTTAGAAGTATGTATTCCATCTTTTGGAAAAGAGGTAAATGCTGAAATCGCAAAATATATGTCAGGAATACATGACTGGATATATGGCAACTTCTATTGGGCTTCTCATACTGCTCGTTATCATTAGATAAAAACCCTCAATTCGTCCTTCATTTTGACTTATAGGTGATAGCTTTTGGGACTTATTTTATGCGTTTGCTACTTTACTTTTTGTTTAATAAAGGTCACAACCTGAGCTAGCTGTTTCTTCAAGCCATCAATTTCCGCCTGCATCTTGATAATTTTTTCATTAAATGCTTCAATTTCAGTAGACGAGGCTTCTCCAGCAATAGAGGTTGCTGGTTGATTTTGAGCAGGAACTGCCACTTCTTTGGTAGGTTCTTGGCGCGGCTGTTTAGCCTTTGTCATTGCTAACTTAATGGCGCCAATGAGTTGCTTTTGGTCAAAAGGTTTTCCGAGAAATTCAAAATGTCCAAAGGGCTCTGGAATTTTCTCTGTAACCTCTTCTTTCCGACCAGACATGATTACCAAAGGAATCTTCTTTAGCTCCGGGTGGGATTGAATTTGTTGGAAAACTTCCCAGCCACTTAATTTAGGCAATAGAAAATCCAACATAATCAGGCTAAGTTTTTCTTGACGTATTAAATTTAGCCCTTCCATACCGTCTTTTGCTTCCAATACCTGGAAGTTACCGGGAGGCAACATTTCTCGTACTTTTACCCTAACAACGGTAGTGTCATCGATAACTAAAATTTTGTTACTTGCCACGACTGATTGCTCTAATAGAAACTTAAGGTTTATAAGGCTGGCTCGCCGTTTAAGGCTTTTGAGCTATCTCACTATATCTAAAATTTATGTTGATTGGGGGAGAGTAATTTCCGGTATAAATCATGATATTAGATGTATTATAATAAACTTCTATCTATGTAATCTCATTTTTGGCTCGTGGTGTAGGCTCGGCTTGCCTAACCACTGTGTTAAGTAGAACTTGAAGAAGTGCAGGAGAAGCCAGCGCGAATCACGGCTCTGTGACGCTCTTGTCCGGCGACGAAGAGAAACGAACTTCGCTTAAACCTGTATAGCCGTCCTGACTCTTACGTAGGAAACTAGAGTTCAGGAGCCAGAATGGTTACTGTGTTCCTCCTCTTAAGCAATCTAAAATCTAAAATCCAAAATCGATATTATGACCTCTTCACAAAAAGCCCAACTTAAGTCCGAAATTACGGCAATGCCAAAGTGGTTGCGTCGCTCCATTGGCAAAGCTAGTGAACTGTCTACTGTACAACGTATTATTAAGCAGCGCCAAATTCATACGATTTGTGAAGAAGGACGGTGTCCCAACCGGGGAGAATGCTACGCCCAAAAAACTGCTACTTTCTTACTAATGGGACCAATTTGTACTCGCTCTTGTGCTTTTTGTCAAGTAGATAAAGGTCACGCGCCTATGTCTATTGACCCAGAAGAACCGCAAAAGGTAGCAGAATCTGTACAGATTTTGGGATTACGTTATGTGGTACTGACTTCTGTAGCTCGCGATGATTTACCAGATCAAGGATCCGGTCAATTTGTCAAGACAATGGAGACTATCCGCCAGATCAACCCGCAAACCCAAATAGAGGTGCTGACACCAGACTTCTGGGGTGGTGCAAATGCTGAACAAGGTCAACGCGAGCGTATACATATGATTGTGAACGCTAAACCAGCTTGTTATAACCACAATATTGAGACAGTGCGACGGTTGCAAGGACCAGTGCGTCGGGGAGCAAGGTACGATCGCTCACTCTTGGTGCTGCAAGTGGTGAAAGATATTGATTCTACCATTCCCACTAAATCTGGTTTAATGCTGGGACACGGAGAAACTGTGGCAGAAATTATCGAGACAATGACCGATCTCCGCCAAGTGAAATGCGATCGCCTAACCATAGGTCAGTACATGCGTCCTTCCTTAGAACATCTGCCAGTGCAAAAATACTGGACACCAGAAGAGTTTGACCAATTGGGTACAATAGCACAGGAAATGGGATTCAGCCATGTGCGTTCTGGTCCTCTAGTTCGCAGTTCCTACCACGCTAGCGAGAGTGCTTGATTTATTAAAGGAGTCAGGAGTTAGAATAAGGAATTTTTCCTGGCTTCTGGCTCCTGTACAGACGCGATTAATCGCGTCTCTCCTAGTCATTTACAGGCAAAAATTAGACTATTTTGATACATTTTATTGATTTTTACTGCTTTGGGACGCAAAATCCACAAAAATATTTTTAACAAATTTCACCGAATATGACGGCTCTTTGGTATTTGTTAATAAGTCTTTAAATTAGGAGAGAACACTATGACTGCTCAAGCAAAAGCAGTACCTGCTAGCAAAAAAGTTGGTATAGACGTTGCAAAAACAGGAGCCAAGGCTCCCTTCCCATTTCGCACCGTAATTAGCCTAATTCTACTAGCAGGTAACATTCTGGTAGCAGCTATCTACTTCCATTTGATCAATCCGTAATTGCGGAATGGTTGATAGTTGGTGCTTAGTGGTTAGTAGTACTTTTTGACAACTAACCACTAACCACCCTTCGGGTGACGCTCCTTCGTCGCTAACGCTTCGCTAACGCCAGTCGCCTAGGTCGGGCTAACCCTCCTGCAGCGCTGGCTCATCAACAACTAACTGTTTCTAGTGTTGCTCAAATCGTGCCTTTAAATAAACCTTTGGGACGAATCAGCAGCACTAGAATCATTATTAGCAGTGCTACACCTTGTTTATACTGAGAGCCTAACCAAGGAGTACTAACTTCTTGGACAATACCAATAATAAAAGCACCTGCGATCGCACCATACGGGTTGCCAATTCCTCCTAAAATAACTGAGGCAAACAGTGGTAAAATTAAAAACCAGCCCATATTCGGTCGTACAGCTGTAATTAAGCCGTACATACTTCCTCCCAAGGAAGTAACACTGCCAGTAATTACCCAAGTCCAGAGTATTATTCTGTCAACATTAATACCAGATACCCTAGCGAGATCCTGATCGTCAGCAACTGCTCGCATTGCCTTTCCGATTTTGGTATTTTGTAAAAGGTAGTGCAACGCTAAAATAGCCAGCACTGCCATGAAGAGAACCAACAATTGATTTTGCGGTATCTTTATACCTAAAATGTCTAAAGCAGGGCTAACAGGCACATTATAGTTTTTGTTGCTGCCACCCCAGATGAAGATAATGCCATTGCGAAGGAATAACGCAAGTCCAATAGAAATAATAATTAATGTGGTGGAAGTGGCACGGACAGAGCGCATCCTTGACCAAAGTAACTTTTCCGCTAGCAGCATCGCTGCTATCGTCCCCACCCCAGCCAGCACCATCGACACCCAAATATTTATCCCAACCGTATTTATCAATAGCGTCAGGTAAGCTCCCAAAGTTAGAAAGTCACCGTGGGCAAAGTTAGACAGCCTTAAAATTCCAAAAGTTAGGGTTAGTCCGACTGCAGCTAGAGCAATAATGCTCCCAACTGCAATACCGTTAACGATTAATTGAGCGAGTTGTATATCCATCGTCTTAATTTAGTTTTTAGGGGAGTGGGGAGTGGGGAGTAGGGGGAGTAGTAGAAAATTCGACTAACAACTAACAACTAACAATTAACAATCCCTTGATTGCCCTTCTACAATAGAATTTAACAGGTGCTATACCGTTTGGTTAGAATGGAAGATGATGCTGATAGAAAAACTTGAGCAACTAAAAGCGATATTTGTAGAAATGGAGCAGGCTTTGATTGCCTACTCTGGTGGTGTTGATAGCACTTTAGTTGCCAAGATTGCTTATGATGTACTAGGCGATCGCGCTTTAGCTGTGACAGCTGTTTCTCCTTCACTGTTGCCAGAAGAATTGGAAGACGCGAAGATACAAGCAGCAACTATTGGGATTCCGCATGAAATCGTCCAAACGCACGAAATGGAAAATCCCAATTACACTTCTAACCCCATTAATCGCTGTTATTTCTGCAAGAGTGAATTGCACGACACCCTTAAGCCCTTAGCTATTAAGTTGGGTTATCCCTATGTTGTGGATGGGGTGAATGCTGATGATTTGCATGATTATCGCCCAGGAATTCAAGCGGCAAAAGAAAGAGGTGCGCGATCGCCTCTAGCAGAAATTGGGATCGCTAAAGCTGAAGTCCGTCAACTTTCGCAACAACTCAGTTTACCTTGGTGGGATAAACCTGCCCAACCTTGTCTTAGTTCCCGCTTTCCCTATGGTGAAGAGATTACCGTAGCCAAGTTGCAACGAGTAGGTAGAGCGGAAATTTACCTGCGTTCGTTGGGTTTGAAGAATTTGCGGGTGCGATCCGTTGGGGATACAGCACGCATAGAATTACCGTCAGAACAAATCAAAGAATTTGTGTTGACGACGGATTTACAGTCAGTAGTCTCCGACTTTCAGAAGTTTGGTTTTGTCTACGTAACCCTGGATTTAGAAGGTTACCGCAGCGGCAAATTGAATCAGGTTTTAAATCGAGAAGCCTTGAGCGATCGCTCTTTTACTAGTCTGTGCTAAACAAAAGTTTACAACTTATCCGATTTAGAGACGCGAAATTTGGCGTCTCTACAAGGGTTGTAAACAAAACACAATTAATTTCTGGAGATGTCTTTTTGACTCACGTGTATGCGATCGCCATTAGTAGGCTCTAGCGCATTCTGGACAATCCAGCATCATGGGATCTTTGGGAGTGCCACAGTAGCTGCATAAAGATGGTGAGGTGTAGCGAGGTGAAATGTAGTCGCTACCTATTGCCATACATACTCCACCGATGATGACATAATCAGAAATTAAAATTATCGGTGTTCCAATTCCATCGCAACCGATGAAGTCTATATCGGTCAATTTACAGCATTGATTAATCATAGTACCTATGAAGGCTTGCTTTGTTAGGGGGTGTCGGAGAGTACGTCCACAGCTTCTGATATCAGCAAAACGTGAAGTTGAGGACGTCACGCGTTCCACGACTGTAAATATACGCATTAAAATATTTACGCCTTACAGTGTAAAGCCTGGAACAATACGATGCCCTCGTACTATTACTGATGTTTGGGCAAGAGCATTTGGTTTTCTACGTGTTTTTGCGTACACTTTGTCGGCAGTTAAATGTTCAAGGTTTGGAGCATGAAATGGGATCGGGATCAATACCCGGTACGGGTGTTGATATAGGAAAGCAATCAATTCGTGAGGAGGGGAGAGTTTGTAGATCCTGTATGTTCAATTCATAGTGCTTTTGGGCTGCATTCAGTTTTTCCTGCTGTTGCTGGATTTGCCGAAGAAGCAGGAGGTTACCAAACCTTTGACGAGCGTTTGGTGTGACCTCTAGTACACTGGGCAGATTCTGAGGGGGAATATTAATCTGAGCAATCAGGATCAGGGGTATCATAGAGGTTTTAGTAATACGCACTTGCTTTCAAGGACAGCTACTTTCTCTTAAATCTCCTTGTGGCAAAGCTCTACAGACATTTATTTTATTATAAATATAATTTTTACTTTGTACACTAGCTCAAAAATGCAAAGATCGGCTAGTTTGTAGGTATGCGATCGCCATCAAAATGGTGAAGGCAAATTCTACACTTAATTATCAGACATATAAGGCTTTAATTTGGTTACATTCTCATGATCTAACCATTCGGTAAATTGTTCAAGTTATTTTTACATGATGCCTTAGCTTCTCTTGAACGACCATTGCTGCTGGTGTTAGGATCTGCTATAAAACGAGGTGGGCAGAAGATGAAAGCGATCGAAGTAACTGGCAGAATTGATGCTCAGGGGAATTTGATTTTGGATGAGCCGCTCCAAGGAATGACTTATCTCGCTCGGGTTCGGGTAATCGTATTATTTCCAGAACAGACAAAAACAGGAGAAGACGATCTTGACGATACGCCTGTTGAGGAGGTTAAAGCCAGCTTGAGGAGAGCTTTGGAACAAGCACAATCGGGGCAAACTAGACCAATTAATGAGCTATGGAACAGGATTGATGCAGAGTGATGACGCGGTTTCAATTCGATTCTCCGATGAGTTTGAGGAGGAACTTGTTGTAGGCATTATCGGCATACTCAACCGTTAGCTTCTATTAAATGACCATTGCTGCGGTTTGTAAGGCAAGTTCAATAGCAGATGTTTTGGTGTTGGCGATCGCACCAATAATGTGATGTTGGTAGGTGTAGTTGTATCCACCGTGGTAGTAGCCATACATGGGAATGGGGGTAAGGTTTTCCAGAAGGGCTTGAATTTGGGCTTTGCACAGTTTGGATAGCTTCAGTGGATGGTTCTTCGCTGGCAATTTGTGTTGTTGATTGATTCAGTTTAAGGATTGCAATAAAAATCACTTTCGATATAAACACCTGCTAAATCACCAGATTTTATCTCACCTATAACATATAGACAATCACGGTTCCAGAAGCTACATCTTATTAGCCTTAAATCTGAAATATTTTGTTTTAGGAACTGATTTAGCTTTTGGTATCTGAGGGACAGATCCATAATTTCATTTCTCTCAAATCTCCAAGCAAAATTTTCTATACTAAATTCGATGAATTTAGCAGTTTCAAGCATTCCGGTTTGTCGTAGAGCTATTTCCAGTGCTTTCTCTTTAGTAGTGGCTATTGCTTGGACTAAATAATGATTGAATCTATAATCATAGCCACCACCATAGTATCCATAAATACTGACAGGCTGTAATTGTTCGAGGACTGTTTGAACTTCATCTTTTAAGCTTAAAGTCTCTCTATCCAAAAACTCTTGCTCTGGAAACTCAGATAGAAGAGAACGCTTTATTTCCCCTTCCAGTTTTGTCTCCCTGGCAACAGTAGGAGAAATACAAAACCAATTATCGTTTTGATTTTTACCCAATATAACAAAAAATGAATAATCAGGAATCCGACTGAATTTTAAAGCTTCAATACTGTGGAGATTTTTCTGTATAACCGCAGTTAATGCTTGATATACCTTTTCCCTCTCATCTGCTGATTCAGGGCTTAAAATATCTTCATAGTCATCTGGATAGTGATCTAAATTGAGATATCCACGACGTTCTAATGATTGCCAACTTTTGACTGCAACATCAATATCAGTCTTATTTATCCATCCTTCATCGCGACCAAGATTAAGTAAACTAAAGTTACCTTTTTGAGTTACATCCCAAATAAAAGGAACGATAGAAGAATATTCATTATCTGGCAGGCGAAACTCTAGACGCGGTTCAGTAAAAACCTCAAGAGTACCTAAAATCTTCTCAGTCTCTAAATTCATAATTTTAGCCCTACCTAATTTCGGAGTTTATATCTAAGCAAGTTGTTTCATGTCCAAGATGCGGCTGTTACCGTCCCCAGCCAATCCCCATTCTGAATTTGTCCTACTAGGTAGAGTCTAAAAACAGCCCAATTCCCCAATACGTAAATAACTGGTTTTTGAAAGTATTTTGATACAAATTTTTCTAACTCTGAAAAAGCGTATTTTTCCTCTAATTCCGCTGTATCTTCTTTTAGAAAATCCCTAAAGTGCCAACTTTCTAAAACTTGAGCAGACTCCAAAAGTTTTTCAATTAACTCATCCTCTGTTTGAGCTATTTCCCAAATCACTCCTTTGCTAACTTGAGCTTCGTATCGAACCAAAATTGGTTTTAGAGTTTTTATGATTGGCTCAAATTCTTGTTTTAGGACCTTAGCGGATTTGCTGGGCGTATTTTCCTTTCTTATAATTGGTTCACCGTAATGACCCGTATGAGGTCTAGGGAAAGATGGACAAATGCCCACCCAATCGCCATCGCTTGTTTCTCCAATCATAAACTCACAGGCTTCAAATCCATCAAAACCATCAGTACTGGGCGTACAGGTTTCATTTATATAGCTTTTAAATTGGTAAGCTTGTACAGTTTTCAGATGCGTTTGTAGTATATAAATTAAAACTGGAAGTTCTTGTACTACTCCTTGAGCTTTAGAGTAATACATGGTCTTTGATTGCCATTCTCTAACCAAAGTTGGCAAGTCTATTGTCTTGAGGAAGCCATAAGAACGCAAAAGCTGTGCAAAGCTAAATTTTCCTTGATCTCCAACTGACCAAGCAAAAGCGTGGAAAGGTTCATCTCCGTCGCTGGCAATTCCTGCACTTGCAGAACTAAGATTTTCCACAATAACTTCTAAACTTGCCAAAAGATTTTGTGTTTCTAGTGTCATAATGTGATAACTCTGAAATGTACAAGTTTACTGTTGCCACTAGCGATGACGCAGTTTCAATTCAGTTCTTCAAAGAGTTTGAGTTTGAATAATTTTAAATATTAAGTTATGTCCAAACAGCGATTGTATGAACACCAAGAAAATCTTTTTCTAGTGTTTTCCCGACCGTATAGATTGAAAAACCTCCAATACCGCCGAAAGTATAAGTGAAAACATCGTGTAGTTTAGTTAACAGGAAGCCATCAAGTTTTTCTTCTCCAAATCCTCTAAACTCCCTCATTATTTGATGCTAAAAGTAGTTTCAGTAATAATTTTTTCTTAGTTACTGCATTTTCCCAAACCAAATCAGACCAACTGTACCCATGTAAAAATTTAATTTCAGATAATAGAGGTGTCAATGTTGTTTTCAAATTAATACTGGCTGTTGTTGATGGGCATACTTCTGGATGAATAGTATTATGAGGATGCCAACTACCATAATTAAATCTAGGTGAAACTCCAACCCAATCTTCTTCTTGAGTTTTTCCAACAATTAGCATCGAAGCAGAAAATTTTATTATTTGAATTTCATAAAGATTTTCTTTAAATAATTCAAAGAAATGTAAGCTGCGCTCATGCATTCTTTGAATTTCATAATTTTTAGGATAAATAGGAGAAAAATCAAAATCTGTTTGTTTACAAGATTTTGCTTCTTGCTGTATATTCTGCCAGTATTGATTTAACCATTCATGTTCAACTACTTGGAAATATCCGAGATGTTCTAAAACATTAACTATACTAAATTCTCCCTGACTTCGGCTATCCCAAACAAAAGGTACATAAGAGTAATCGGATTCGCTGGAATACCATAAGCCTTCTGAAACAACCTCAAGAGTGGCTAAAAGCTTTTCAGTTTCTGGGTTCATCTCACATTTAATTAAATACATTTGTATTTCACGATAAATTCCATTCAAAGTTGGATATCATTTTCCAAACTTCAAATACTTTACAAGTAAACTCTAGCGACGGCACGGACAATGCAGTTACTATCTTGTGCTAACCGTTGGCGAAGTTCTGTGGGAGTTGCAAGGTTATCTGCAACAGCGTAACGTTCCTGCCACAAGTTGGAATTTGCAGCTTGTTGCAATACTTCTCCAGGGATAAGTGGGTGCATTATTGCGACAAATCGCACGAATGCGTTTTCCGATCGCGCATATTCTCCAAGCAGAGTTGCTAAATCATCAGTACTTGGGTTGTAGATGCGGCTGAGTCCGCGCAAGGTGGGACTGGTGTAGCTGGTTATAGGTTGCAAAACCAAGTCGCTTAGGGTTTGCCGGATGGGCGCAGGGGTGTTAGGATTTTGAGCAACTGCACGGCGGACTTCGACTTTTTCGTCTTGAGCAAGATTTTCTAAAACAGACTGGGGAGTATTTGGATTGATGGCAACAGCACCTCGAACGCTAGCATTAGAATCTATTGCCAATACTTCGAGAAAATCTGGAGGTAAGTTTGAATTAGCTGCTACTTTCAGCCGAACCTCTGAATCTTCATCTAGATAAAGATTTTGTAAAACCTCCACTGGTATATTTGAGTTAGTTGCGATCGCCTGTCGAATACTCGTTGTTTCGTCTCTTGCAAGCTGCATCCATAATTTAGCAGTGATGTTTGGGTGATAAATTAACAAAGTTCGTACACTGGAATCAGGCGTTTGAGCTATTAAACCCAATAAGTCAGAGGTAAGATTCGGATTTCTTGCCAATCTTTGCAACACAGACTCATCAGTTTCACTGTTAATCATTTGAGTTAGAACTTCAAGTGGGGTGCTTGAATTACCAGCAACAATTTGACGAATCTGTGCCATCCGGCTGTGAGACAAAAATGCCAATGCGCCTGCTGGAGCATCCGAACGCTGGGCAATATAACTACATACTGTGTAGTAAGAGTTATCTCGACCATTTGGATCTTCACGTCGAGCCATTCGTTCTAATATGTGAGGTGGCGTATTTGGATGTTTGGCGACTCCAGCACGTACAGGTAACCACTCATCATCCATCTGTGATAGGTTAAAGTTTTATGCATTTTGTCAATACCTCTAAGGAATGAG
>CAZZYE010000028.1:0-20268 GCA_964658145.1 uncultured Stigonema sp. | reverse complement strand
CTTCTGCCTTCTGCCTTCTGCCTTAACCATCACCAAAAGTTGACAAGACCCATAATCCTGGCTCAGTTGCAATTAATTCTGGCTGAAGCACAATTATAGTTGCAAATAATCCTGGTTTGTAAATGTCTTGATTGCAGGTTTGGGCATTTATAATTGCAGGCTCTTACATATAGCAATCCTAAATGATTCGTGAACACCTCTCCCTTGTCTTCCTTGTCCCTGTTGTTTATAAATCAAATAGGACTGCTATAGTCTTTAGAAAAGAAGTCAATGACTGTGTAGGTGAAAAACTTTCCTTAAGCCGTAGGTAAGATCTCGTCAGAACATGAGACGACTTCCGGGAGCAAAGAAGGGGCTGGTTTATCCTCACGAACAGCGATTAGCGCTGCTGTCATGTACTCCAAAACATGACGTTAGTTCTTGCTTGAACGCTTCATCGTATAAGTCATAGCTCATTGGTACATGTTGAAACCTTCCCACATCAGGTAGATAATCCATTCCCATCCATGTGGTACTACCATCTGTTGCACGTATTGCCCGTTTTTGCAACTCTTGAGCAATATCTACTGCTTGCTGCACGAATACTTCTTTAGGAATTAGGGAAGTTGTGTGAGGATGTATTGTGGATTGCTCAGTTAGCGATCGCCAACTTTCAAAGTTGTTAGCGACCAAGTACATCACGTATAGTGCTTAAGTCCAGTTCATCCCAAGCAATACGCTTTTCAAAGTTTTCTTGGTTTCCTTCTGCTAGAGTCTGACACCAATTAGCAATCCGAGAATTGACAATTTCTTGATTACATGGCGTTTCATCTGGCAAAAAAAGATTTCCCAAGCGATCGCTAATTGTGATTTAATTTTCAACAATCTGAATTAAATCCTTTTGAAAAATTATCATCATTACCTCTAAGTGTCAGCAGTTGTGTGCGATAAAATCTCTTTTTCAGGTTATGAAATATCTCTAATAACTAAAAATTAGATATTAGAGACATTTCGGAGGATTTACACTTTCTTCAAATTAGTCAAACTAAATATGAAGAGTTGCTGACCCTTACCCATCGCCTTGTGATTCGTTTACCAAAACAACCCTTGAGTGATGACGATGGCAGACTTTTTATCATCACTCAAGGCGACCTCATCTTCTACAACTGTAGTACTGGGCTATTTCGCCATTTCACCATTTAGCATTGACAGTGGCGGCGCCAATAAGACTGACAGCACCAATAATAGTGGGCGTGTATGTACCGCCTGAAACGGTTTCCAACTCCTGATCGCTGAGTTCTCCCTCCTTCTGGCTTTGCTGAAATTCGCTTTCGCGGTTCTGAATTTCCTGCCACAGTTCATCGGGAGTGAATTGGTAGCCGTGTTTTGCACCCAACGCTGTGGCAGCTACTCGGTCGTTGTCTTTTGTTTCCAGGACTTTTGCCAACTCTTCCTGAAGCTTCTCATCTTCACTTACTTTCCGTAAGAACTGGGTTACCGCTTGAACGGTCATCGGATTAATCTCCTTGATAATTAACTGTTTTAAATCTACTACAAACTCCTTGAAAGTTAACTCATAAAAACTCTGCTTTCTTCAG
The DNA here is from genome assembly GCA_964658145.1 of uncultured Stigonema sp. Classification (GTDB taxonomy): domain Bacteria; phylum Cyanobacteriota; class Cyanobacteriia; order Cyanobacteriales; family Nostocaceae; genus Stigonema. Next base: position 18,691 of record CAZZYE010000028.1, on the reverse strand, counting down.
GTATTTGTTAAGTAATTAACTGAAAAAATTATGCAGCTAATATTAATTATTCTCATGTATGTGAAGTAGGTTGTTATCATTAAATTGATATAGCAGCCCTAAATAAGAGCGTGAACATCGAGAAACCCGGTTTCTCTAAAAAAGCCGGATTTCTTAATCTGTCGGGACTCAATTTGATGTGGAGAACACGAACGTGCAGCGAGGAATTGGGGCATCGCTTTCTAATTTTTGGGCTAATTGAAGACTATTGTATGTACGTGGTTCTTTTTTCAGGCATTCTTCCAAAAAAACAATGTCAACTTCTGTATACTTCGTTTTTCCCCCTCGACCAGCCAACTCCCAAAGACTTTCTAAACCTAGGTTTCGCCATTTATGTAAGACGAATCTTACAGTTTGAGCAGTCCAGTCAAAGTGAGCAGCTATTTTTTCTACGTACCAACCATGTGCGTTTAATCTGATTACCTCTGCGGGCGTCTTTAACTTTCTGTGGTACATCCGCTGTTCTTAGGTTTAGCAGCGTTTTGTCTTGCTCAGGAGTCAGGAATACCCTGAAACGAGCCGCCATATTGTTTTGTTACCTCGGTAGATGGATTCTCCGTATTTATCTTTACATAGTTTGGTTTTTTCACGCCGACTTGTTTACTGCTTGAACGGTCATAGGATGAATTCCTTCAGAATTAACTGTTTTTAATCTACTGCAAACTACCGATAAATTGAACTCAGAAAAACTCAGTTGTTTTCATTATCTGTTCAGTAATTAACTGAGAAAATTTCTGTTGAATTAAATATCAAACTTTCTGTTGTTTTGCAAATGGAAATAGTGGTATGGTGGAACAGAAACATAATGGATATTTGAAACATACACCTTCTGCATGGCTTTCAAATTTTATTCATTTAGCTCTCATTGCGCCTAATTTGCTTTAAACAGTTATTCGTAAAAAATACCCGCGAGATGCTCAAATCTTTGAGCGTGTATTCATTGCAATCTATACCTGATAATCTATGTTGTTAACTGCTCGGTTCACTAAAGATCTCACATCAATTGTTGCCAAAGCGAGTACTTTAGCAGAACGTCTAAACAATTCTTTTATTCCTAATGCCACTGACAACGATGACACACAGATTGAAGCTCGCTTAAAGCTATGGTGTCAGGTTGTGGCTAAGGGTAATTCAGCCAAATTCCAGAGGCGTTTAGCTTGGGATGGACTGGACATTGACACCCTTCGCCCTCTCCTAGGTGATGTTCGCCACGATGAGAGTCAACCCCTACCCCCTTGGGCAACCACTCTAGAGCAAGTGCTCCAGACTGCCCAGACCATTCCACATGAGCAACTGCTATCCCCTCACCGTTACCTAGACCCTGAAAATCCGGTTCCCTTTGAGCCTGTCTATATCCCCTGTCTGCAAGTAGCCCAGCAGAAGCTTGAAGCGTTAGTGGGAGCCCGCTCACAATTGCTGAGTGACGCCGCCTACGCGACTCTGGAACGCGGTCTATTGCAACGCCTTGCCTCTATCTGTACCTGGACTTTGATGAAGGAATTCTCTGAATTTCGGTCATCGGGGAACTCTGTGCGCGATTTCCTGCTGATCCGCATCCGGGGTGGTAACAGGCAGGAAAAGTACTATGCCTTTATCCAGAAATTGTTTCAAGATGGCCTACTCTCGTTGTTCGAGGAATACAGTGTTTTGGGACGACTGGTGGTCACGGCGATTGATTTCTGGGTAGAAGCCACTGCCGAATTCCTCAACAGGTTGACCACAGACTGGTCTGACATTCAGCAACGCTTTTGGGCAGACACACCATTACAGCAGGTTGTTGCTCTTAACCCAGGCTTGTCGGACCCCCATAATCGGGGACGGTCTGTAATTGCTCTCAGATTTGACACTGGACTGCAACTGGTTTACAAGCCCAAGGATCTTGGCTTAGATGTGGCTTTCTACCAGTTTCTTTCCTGGTGCAATCAACAAGGTAAAAATTCTTCCTTGTCTTCTCCCCTAACAGTCGAAACCCACCTCGGTTCCCCCTTACCCTTCAAAGTCCTCCAATTCCTTAACCGTTCCACCCACGGGTGGGTGGAATATGTGGAATCGCTGCCCTGTGAAGATGAGGCAGCTGGCAAGCGCTTCTACCAAAGGTCGGGGATGCTGCTGTGCCTGATCCATGCCCTAGAAGGGACAGACTGCCACCAGGAAAACTTGATTGCCAGTGGCGAACAGCCTGTGCTAGTAGATCTGGAGACGCTATTGCATCATCGGGATAAAAGCATGGACAGGAAGAAGCCTGATGCCCTAGCGTTGGCAAACCAGCAGCTTTCCGAATCAGTCTTACGCACTATGCTGCTACCCCAGTGGGGTATGCTGCCGAATGACCAGTTAAGCTTGGATCTTAGCGGCTTTGGAGGAGTCGAGGAGCAAGGGCTGTCTATCCTCAAGTTGCAAAAGGTCAACACGGACGCAATGGATGTTGGCTATGAAACAGTCACCGTTAAGGAAGCCAACGGACCGACCCTGAACGGAACTCCCCTTTCCCCTGACGATTATTTAGAAGACCTAATGGCGGGATTTGAGCAGATGTATCGCTTCCTCATTTCCCACCAGGCAGATATGTTAGCCCCTGACAGCCCCTTGATGACTCTAGCTCACCAGCAAGTCCGGTTTGTGTTTCGCGCCACTAGAATCTATGGTGTAATGCTGCAAAACTCCTATGATCCCAGCCTGTTGCGATGTGGCATTGATCGCAGTATCGGTATTGATGTTTTGAGTCGAGCCTTTCTCACCAAAGAGGACAAGCCTGTCTTCTGGTCTATGCTGGCAGATGAATTGCAGGCTATGGAACAGTTAGACATTCCCTTCTTTATAGCCAACTCCTCCAGCGACTGCCTCACCCTATCTACAGGTGAAGTCATCTCAGAACTATTGGAAGAACCCAGCTTCGACCGAATGCTTTTGCGAATCAAAAGTTTAAGTGAGGCAGACTTAACTCAACAAATAGCCATCATCCGGGGTTCTTTCTACTCGCGGTTTGTCAAAGAACCGAGTCCTGTCTCCAAAGGAGAGTCCGGCAAAGCTCCTTCTTTGGAAGCAATGGCAACTGTGACCTCACAACATTTGGTGCAACAAGCAATTACAATTGCGCAAGATCTACGACAACGTGCCATCAGCGCGACCGATGGTAGCGTTACCTGGATTGGCATGGGATACAGGCACAGCAACCAAGGCTTCCGGCTTCAGGGCTTAGGGTATGGTCTGTACGACGGTAGTTGTGGCGTAGCTTTGTTCCTGGCAGCCTTGGCAAAGATTACAGGCGACTCACAGTGGCGTGAGTTAGCCTTTGCAACCTTACAACCCCTCCGCCATGACCTTCAGGATGCAAAACCTAACTTTGTAGCACAATTAACGAGGTTATTGGGGATAAGCGGGGCTACCGGGCTGGGTTCCATCGCCTATGCCCTAGCGCAAATCAGCCAACTCCTGCAAGAATCAGCCCTACTTGCTGATGCTCTTAAAGCTGCGGCCCTGATTACCCCAGACCTGATCGCTGCCGACCAAACCTTCGACATTACGGAAGGGGCGGCAGGAGCTATCCTCGGTCTTTTAGCACTGCCAGCATCGACTCCCCTAGAGCAAGCGATCGCCTGCGGTGAGCATCTTCTTGAGCATCAAACAAGCACGGACAATCGCCTTAGGGCTTGGAAAACAAGGAATGGCAAACAACTGACGGGGTTTTCCCAAGGCGCAGCAGGAATCGCCTATGCCCTTTTGCGGTTATTTGCTGTGACAAAAGAAACTAGGTTTCTCGATGCGGCTACTGAGGCGATCGCCTATGAACAGAGTGTTTTCTTGGCTGAAGCTCAAAATTGGTATGACTTCAGGTCTGAGGAACCTTGTTTCAGGGTCAGTTGGGCACATGGTGCGCCTGGAATTGGATTAGGGCGATTGGGAGGATTGTCCGTTCTGGATACAACAGACATTCAACAGGAGATTGCTATTGCCTTGGAAACCACTCAAAAATTTGCTCTCTCAGGTGTGGATAATCTCTGCTGGGGTAACCTAGGTCGCATGGAAACTTTGCTGGTAGCCTCTCAAAAGCTAGACCGCCCAGACCTTCTGGAGTTTGTTCATCAAGCAGTTACCCACATAGTCACTCAAGCCCAAGCTCAAAGTACATTTACTTTTTTCCCCAATTTTCCGCCAAAAGTTTACAACCCTGGTTTTTTTCATGGTGCTACTGGCATTGGTTACGAACTCTTGCGGATTGCCTATCCGAGCGTGTTGCCATCTATATTGCTGTGGGAGTGATTGAGATTAAGTAGGTCAACTTAAATAAGTTAAACACCTAGAAACCCGGTTTCTTCAAGAAACCGGGTTTCTCCGCTCTCACGAATTATTTAGGAGCGCTATATATTCCTGTGGGAGTGAGATCAATACCTGAAAAAATACCTGAAAAAAATTGAGTTTTCCTAAATTGACTGGCTAGGGATATGACATTAAATTGAAACTATCAGAGTTAATTTATAAAGTAAATCTTAAGTATAGTAGGGTGCGTTAACCGAGAGTACGGCATTATGTCAGACGGTTCTTGGGAGCGCAAAATAAGAGTTAATTAGGAAAAAAAAAGATTTTTAACTAAGTAACGCTCCCTACAGTAATTTAATGTTTACTTTATAAGTGACCTCTCAATTGCTGTCATGCTAAGCAAAACGCAAAGGAGATTTCAGTGATGAGCGTTGAAGCGGTTAATCAGTTCTTGTTCAGTAGTTACTATGGGAGTAATTTTAATGGATAATGCTATCTCATTTGTCAGAGGATCGCAAATCCGTCCCTTGAACGCAGGCGATCGCATCTGCTACGCGATCCAACCCTTCATTCAAGAAATTTTTAATCAGTTTTTAGAGTTAAACGATTTAGGAAAAGCTATTACCCAAGCTGCTAAAAACCATGAAAAAGTGGTTGAAAAGTTATTTGACATCGAGCGGATTAAGGTAGAAGAGAGTTTTTCATTGAAAAATGAGTTTCTTTTCCTCAAAGAGAACCCCCTTTTAGCACTGTCTTACGGAAATGCCCGATATCCTAGTTTCTTGGGCAAAAATGATGTGGAAATCATTAACGACGAATCCATCTTGCCAGAAATTCACAACCTGCTTTATCTGTGCGGTCAGTCAAATTTGTCATACAACCAAATTTGCCAACAAATCAGTGAACCAATGGTTAATTTGTTGGACAAATTGATCAAATGCAGCGTTGTGAAAGAGCAGCCAGGCTCTGCCAAAGGAGTTCCCCCACAAACCCCTGGAGTTTTTCGCCTCCAACATGCTGCCCTGCTCTATAGAACCAAGACCACGGGGATTCTTGTCGATCCCCACCTCCATTCCAACTATGGAATGCCTAAATTAAAGAACGATATCACTCGTGCCCAATTAGAGGGAAGTGTTGATGCTATTTTGATTTCCCACAGCCACTACGACCATTGGCATTATCCAACCTTGATGATGTTTGCGCCCGAAACCCCCATAATTGTTCCCAAAGTCCCTAGGGGTACAATCATGTGTGAGGATATGCAAGCCAGACTAAAAAGCTTGGGGTTTAAGAATGTCATTGCCGTTGACTGGTATGCAGAGCCAATTGTCGTTGGGGATATGGAAATTCATGTCCTACCTTTTTACGGAGAGCAGCCTTTAGTTCCAGAATATAGCCAACCCAAACACCCCGATCTACGAAATTGGGGCAACACCTATCTGCTGCGTACAGAATACTATACCTCTTGGTTCTTAATTGATGCCGGAAATGACCCGATGGGGTCGATGCAGCAAGTAGCAGAATATGTCAAACAAAAGTTTGGCACGGTGGATCATGTATTAAGTAATTTTCAGGCTTTATCCTACAACTCAATTGGTACTAATTTATCTGCGTGGGGAATAGATATTGTCGCCAATTTACTAAGCAATCCTCAAATCTTCTCAGTGACTAATAAAAAGGAAGGAGGACATCCTTCTCTTTTAGGACCAAAAGGAGTTGCAGAAATTTGTGCCATTGTGGGAGCCAAGTCTTGCCTACCTTATGCTGACAGCTGGGGAGAACTAGGGCAACCTAGTCCACATGACAAAGTACTCATCAAGGAAGTCGAAGAAGAATTAAGGAATTTGAGATGCTCAACCACTGTTGTACCTTGGACAATTGGTGACGGGTATGTGACCAGAGGGGGTCAATTTTCAAGGCAAGTGCTGCTCAACAATACTATACCATTAATTAGCGAGAATTAAGGAGCATGGTGGTTATGGCACTTGAGCGGATAAATTTTCAGCCGAGAATGACTCAATTTTTAGTGAATCAACTAAGCGCATTCTCTGATAAACCACTTTTAATCCTGGATGTGGGAGCTAGGGGTGGTTTTGAAGACCACTGGCAACTCTATGGTGAACAAGCACTCCAGATAGGCTTTGAGCCGGATGTAGAAGAATTTGAGAGACTGAATCAGCAATAATTGAATCAGAATCGGAAATTTTATCCAGTTGCCCTTGGTAGGAAAAAAGAAAAACGTACCTTCTCTGTTTGCCAGTGGCCTGGTTCATCAGGTTTTTATCCGGCAAATATGAAATTTATGCAGCGCTTTCCAAATGAAAATTTAGAAGCTATGAAAGTGCTAAAAACAATCAAAATTGAGACTGTCGATCTTGATTCATTTGCTGGGGAGAATGGGATTGATTACATTGACTTCATCAAGCTAGACGTTGAAGGGAGTGAATTAGATGTGTTGCAAGGTGCGATTAAGGTTTTACAAAAATCAGTGCTGGGATTAAGTCTTGAAGTTTTATTTCATTCATGTATTCGGAATCAACCCACTTTCAGCGATATTGACTTGTTTTTAAATTCTTTGGGATTTAAACTATTTGACTTGGCAATGTATCGTCATGCCAGGAAAGCCCTACCGTTTCCGATAAATTCACCGTTGGGGGTAACTAAGCAAGGACAGGTTCTTTGGGGACAGGCTCTTTATCTCCGAGATGGTGTCAGCGAACTCGAATCGCCCCAAGGAATTCACGATTGGGATCACGTGAAAGTTCTCAAGCTAGCCAGCCTGATGGAACTATTTCATTTGCCAGATTGTGCAGTTGAACTCATCCAAACGGCGGAACAAAAAAATATTTTAAGGGAAAATATTGAAACTCTAGTTAATTATCTAACTCCTTTGATCAAAAAAGGGAATACTACCGAGCCTATTTCCTACGAGCGTTACTTACAACTTTTTCAGTGAACTAGCGAATAAATGATTATGACTGGCATTCTAGAGAGTTCTCTCACAGAGTATTTAAGACTTGTCAGATCTGAAGTTTCTCCTCAACTAATTTCTCCTGAGAACTGGTCTAATATCAACGCAATAACTCAGTTTTTACCAAGTGCAATCACCTCTTTTTTTGGTTTCGAGTGTCGCTTGGGAGTCAAGGAAGCTCAGGGTGACTTTTTAATTTGTGCAGATGCTGCTGAAGCAGGTCGTAAGGTTTTAGCAGATGACAATTATTCTATTAATCTACCACGCCTCCTTAGGGATCATCCCGTGTGGAGACACATTCGCAACTTTAGCACTCAGTGGGATACAGATACCTCTCCTCTGTATGAGAAGGTGCGTAACGTTTGGCTGGAGTTTGATGTTAATGGACCTCCTGCTACCATCCCCATTCCAAGTTGTTTCTTTGGCCCAGAAGCAATCTACTCCAATCCTCCCCTAAGAGGGGATCTGTCTCATCCCCATCAATGGGTCATCAAAACTGCATTAAAGCTTCTCCTTGACAGAGATCTGCCCTCACTCGTAGAGCGCCAACTCTTAAATTGCTTTGATTTATTGCCGACGGAAGCTTACGTCTTTCAAATTGGCGTCATGCTGGCGAGAAAATCCGATCTAGTAAGAATTTGTATCCGTAATATTTCCCCAGAACAGATATTAGACTACCTAACCCAAATTAACTGGCCGGGTTCTGTCAGCGACTTGAAAGCCATTCTTACCAAGTTATCCAGTTTGGTGGAAAGAATTGATTTAGACCTAGACGTAGGAGAATTCATTTTCCCCAAGATTGGGTTGGAGTGTTATTTGAGCAAACAACCTAAATATGAACCGCGATGGCAGTTATTTCTAGCCTATTTAGTAGAAACTGGGCTATGTATTCCCCAGAAGCGAGATGCCTTATTAGTTTATCCTGGATGCATTCGAGAAAGGTCTAATGGGGAATTATGGCCTAGCGGTTTATTAAAATTGTCGAAATTCCTAGGACCACATTATGAAAGGGTCTTTTTCAAGGGATTACACCACATAAAAGTTGTTTACCAACCACAGATACCCCTAGAAGCAAAGGCATATCTTTCGGTCAGCCATAGTTTGCTAAGTCCACAGTTTGCCAGTCAATGGAGAGAACTTCAAAATGCTAGTGTCTGAGATTCTATACACACTTCCAGCGGAACTGGAGTGGATGGTGCTGTTCAATCTGTCTGCCATTTGCGAGTTGGCTGACGATGCAATCACTAGAGAAATGTACCATCTCCCCGAAGGCATTGACTTGGAATCATACAGCCATGTGGTACTGACAAGTCACGGCAGGTTTTTGGCATCGCAGAATCAGTCGAAACTGATTGAGCCACTTTCAGGAAAGGGTTGGTATCGAGAGCAAATAGAAACTTCCCTACATAATCGATTTTCAAGTCAGGTAGGGCTATTTCCGGTAGATGAAGCCGATTGCCTTGGTCTGGGTGAAAAGTCTCCCTTTTCACCTGTCTTACTCCATATCAAAATTAAATCTGGCTATGGAGAAGCACAGGCAATCTTTGAGCGCTCGCCTTCGTTTGAACATTATGAACTGCTGCGGGCAGTGGGGATAAAGTTTTTGGGTGGAGAACCCAAAGGTGACTACTATCTAGCTCAGTTTCAAAACCGTCTGCCGATTCATATCCATGCCGGGATTCTGTCTCACTTTAGCCGCACGGGGCATTGCAACCTATTTTTCCTCCAACATGGTAATATTGACCCCCTTTTAGAAGCTGGCTTGACCAAGGCATTGACAAGCCGAGTTAATTATGCGTTGAATCACAGTCTCCAAGCTTTGGCAAAACTAGCTCAGGAAGCTTGTCAGCAGTCGATGGCTATGACTTGTCAGCCACCTCTACCTGGTAAGCCTTTCCCCTACGGAGATTTGGTTCCCCTCGGCTTTGTTTTGAAAGCGTTGAATGCCGCAGAACCTTCCTCTTTAAGCAATCAAGCAGCAATATTAGACGCTCGTCAAGCATTGAGCCAATTTTTACTGAATCAGCGTCGAGGTTACCTCTGGGCTTTTCATACAGACCGATTAATCACTTCAACCGACTCGGCACTTGTACTACAGGGGTTTAATGATCCAGAGGCGGTGGAGGCGTTGGAACTCTTTGCCGACGGGCAGGGCGGTTACTATCCTCAACTCTGGTCTGCCGGTCGGCAACCAGGGAAGATGGTGCTCGATGAAAGCTGCCGTCACTGGTGTCAATCAGATTATGCCACCACTTGTCTAGTCAGGGCACTCAGGCAAAAGGCTGGACTAGCAACAAAAACCTCGACGGATTATTTAGCGGCTGGTTTTGAAAACCGCAGTGGTTTGTATTTTGCCAATCCCTACCTAGTTGATTGGGCTTTAGCCTGTGCCATTAGCTTTGACGAATCAGCAGCACAATTGCGGCAGCAACTCCTGGCTGAGATTCTTGCCAGCATGAATGAGGACTATTCCTTTGGGGTTTATGATGTAGCGATGTCCACTGCCTTAGCTATCCTCAGCATGGGTGTTCTTGGGTTTAGGGGCAGGACAATGCAAATGGCTCAATTGCGACTGTTAGAGTTTATGGATTCTGACGGTTTATTGCCACAAGCAACACCTTTTTACTCCACCTTACGAATTGACCATGAACTGCCTGCCAAGACTTTATCAGAACTAGTAGCAATTGATATTTTTGCTCCCAACACCACAAGCAACCACCGAAGACAAATCAGACGAGTACAGGAGCAATATCATGGCATTTCTCTGTACATTGATACCCATCAAATGATTGCAACAGCCCTGGCTGCCCTGGCACTTTCTGAAAAAGGTTCACCAGATAAGCGTGATTTGGATTTGAGCATATCCAAGCAGGAGATTCATGCTCGCTATCAATGTCGTAGCCATTCCGAATATATCGCTAAGTTCGCGCTACCTTCCTATTTATCAATGGAAAACCAACTGAAACCTTGAGCCAATCAATCACTATTTGCATAGTTTCCAATAATTATCATACATGAGAAACATCGCCATCTGTGGAAGCAATGTCAAAAACTTAATAACTAGCCCTAGTTTTGTTAGTGCCATAGAAATGGACGGAGTTCCTGTATCCTGTGGACTAATTCATACTGAGGATATTAAATTTGATAACCACCAGCCAGAGAATCAATTCAGGGTTTTAGTGAGGAAAAGAGCTTTTTCCTGCAATTATCGTGATAAAAACTTGATTTTTAAAACGACTACCAAAGCGCCTAAAGACCGCTTTTATGTTGTGGGTTCAGACTTTGTAGGTGAGGTGATTGGTATTGGCTCAGAAGTTACCGATTTTCAAATAGGGGATAAAGTCATTGGGAATAATAATTATCCAAATTCAGGCGTGGAGGGTGTTGCGGCTGGTATACCTACTAACAATGCTTCAACAGAATATCAGGTATTTCACCAGGCTAAATTGATCAAAGTGCCTCCCAAAATCCCAGATGAAGTTGCTGCTGCCTTTAGTATTGGAGGTCAAACTGCTTACAGCATGGTGCGGAAACTAAATGTAACTGAAGGCTCTAATATTTTAGTTACATCTGCCAATTCAAATACTTCTTTGTTTGCTATCAATGCTCTGAATAAACATAAAGTCAACATTTATGCCACCACCACTTCAGTGCGTTTTGAAAAAGAATTAAAGGAAATGGGAGTAAAAAGACTGATTCAGATTGAAGCAAATTCTGAAAATTGGTTAGCAGATGCAGTGGCAGAAGAGGTTGCTAAAGAGACTGGCGGTTTTGATTGTATAATTGACCCCTTCTTCGATCTACATCTGGGAAAATTAATTCCTTCCTTGGTGAATGGAGGAAGATACATCACCTGTGGCTTATACAATCAATACTCTCATTTAATCGGTAAAGAATTTCAATACCGGGGATTAACTGCCAGTGAGATATTTGGGATCATGTTGAACAATAATATCCAGATCATCGGCAATTGCCTAGGAAAAACAGAAGATTTACAAAATGCCATTCAAGACTATGCCTCTGGCTCCTTCAATGTTGTGATTGACTCTGTGTTTAGCGGCAAACAGGTGGGAGAATTCTTTGAAAGGACTTATAACGCCAAGGACAGGTTTGGCAAAGTTGTGTATCGGTACGATTAGATACTTCTGTCAAAAGCTAAGGAATGAACTATGAAAATTCACATGATTGGACACGCTTCTATTTTCGTAGAAACGCAGGATTGCAGAATCCTCATGGATCCAGTACTGTGGGATCCATTTTGTGAAGGACTTAATGAGTCATGTCCTAAGCGAGAGGTCATTCATGAAAAAATTCCTGAATTTGATTTTTTAGTTATATCTCACAAGCATCTAGATCATTTTGATATTCGCTCCCTAGCTTATCTTCCCAAAAAAGTTGATGTGCTTATCCCCAAGGACAAGTTAATAGAAGATTGTTTGCGTAAACTGGGATATTCCCGAATATATCCTTTGAAGGATTTTAGTAAAGTTAAAGTGGGTTCAACCACAATGATGACAACCCGCTCAGAAATTCCTGTGCTTGAATACGGCATGGTCTTTGCTGATGAATCAGGTGTATTCTGGAATGCTGTAGATACCCTATTTTTGCCACAGACTATTCAAACGGTAAGAGCTTCCTATCCTAGTATCGACTTCTTATTAACCCCGTGGCACATCAGTTTGGAGGGTAAATACCAGTACAATCAGAGTATATCTTTCCCCTTTTCCCTCTACGGTTATCTGTTTAATCTCATCAGTTTAATTCAGCCAAAAGCCATTGCACCAGGGGCACAGGGTTTAAAGTATACCAAAGACGTTGCTTGGCAGAATCAGGTTGGATTTCCAGTGACGATAGAAAGATTCTGTCACGATGTAAAGATAGCTTTTCCAGAAATGGAGAATAATATATTTATTCTAGATCCCGGAGATACCCTGACAATTGAAAATGGAAAATATCATCATTTATCGGGAATTTCTCCATATGTGAAAAAGGTGGTTGACGATAGAGAATTTCTAGACTTTTGCCCGGTAAAGATAGGTGCTAATATGGTGGATTGTAATCCGGAAAAATATGACTTGGAGTCGATGAGACAGGTTATTCATGAAGAAATATCCGCTAACCTGCCGAAGTTCATTCAGGAACATATAGAGTCTCTTTTTTCAGAGCATCGCCGATGGAATGTGATTTATCAACTGGAAGTAGTTTTTCCAGATGGTAGCCAAAAATGGTACATTGATTTTAACGAAAATCCGATTAAGGCAGTTGTGGGACGCAACCCTCTAGCCAACTTGTTTACTTACATGACAGCTTCAGGTTTTTACAGTCTAATCCAGAAGAACAGAGATTGGGACTATCTGGTCTGTGGCGGTGAATATCGTATTTTTCACAAAGTTTATGCGATCAATCGTCTTGGGATTATTTCGGCTGAGAATTCCCCAATCAAAGATCCTATCGATTTGAAGTTTCCTTCTCATTACATTGCAGGTAATAATGTATTTGGAGAATTAGAAAAATGGATTGACCCCAACAGAGATACTTCCCAAGTCGATGAAGACGAAAATCCGATGCTAAGATTGGGAAATGTTCTGCTCAAAAAGAGGCACAGCACATCAAACTGATATATGTAAAGTTATGTATTGGGTAAGGGTAATAAAACTTACCCTTGCCCTTACCTTTACCCAATTTAATCGTTCTGTTGATTTGCGCCCACCTACTTATCCAAAAAGGCTCCAGTATGGATGACTCTATACAATTTAGCGTTGGCTTAGTTATAGTCTGCTTACTACTACTAATCTTATTGTGGTTACCTGATATACTTAAGCGTGAATAACCAGGTAATGCTCGTGACTTTCACAGGCGAGAGGGGAGCATGTCACCCAGTAATTCGCAATTATACCCCACAACTCAATACGGTTTGGATAAGATAATTTACATACCGATAAATCCTGTAGAGACGCGAAATTTGAGCCAGCGCTGCAGGCGGGTTTCCCGCCGTAGGCGACTGGTGAGTCCAGTGCTGCAGGAGGGTTTCCCGACAGAGGCAACTGGCGAACCCGAAGGGCGTCGCGTCTCTACACGTCCGAAATTCTCACCAAAAACCCGACACTCAACCGTATTGCCCCAAAACTGAAGTTGGGGGCTTGAAATAAGGAAGTCGCTCAGGCGTGAGTTGAAGATGCCCAACGCCAGTCGCCTAGTAGCGGGAAACACTCGTGTCGGCGCGCTGGCTCCCCCACAATAGGTAAATTATCAACTTGGCATGCTCCTAGGGAAAGTCCCATCAATCTAATTGCCTTGCTACCAATCGACCAAATAACCCCCCTTGTTTGACAAGTTCCGCATACGAACCCACCTCCACCAAGTGCCCTGCTTCAATCACATAAATCCGGTCAGCATTGCGGATGGTACTCAGGCGGTGGGCAATGACTATGCGGGTGGCATTTAACTTGTCTAGACTCTCAGTGACGATCGCCTGCGTACGATTATCGAGAGCGCTGGTAGCCTCATCCATCAGGATAATTTTCGGCTTTAACAAGATGGAACGAGAAATCAGTAGCCGCTGCCTTTGTCCCCCCGAAAGATTCATCCCACCCTCACTAATCACAGTGTGCATTCCCATAGGCATTTGCTCAATATCCTCAGCAAACCCTGCCATTCGCGCCGCCTGCCAAGCTTCATCCATCGTTACCAATGCCCCACACGTGAGGTTGTCAAACAGAGAGCCAGAGTTAATGCGACCGTTTTGCAGCACCACACCTAACTGCCGTCGTACAGCCTGGATATCTAGCCCCGCAATATCTTGACCATCGTAATACACAGTTCCACTAAGCGGCATCTCAAACCCCAGTAACAACCGAAATACTGTTGATTTCCCACTCCCTGAAGGACCAACAATCGCGACAAATTCCCCTGGTTCTGCATAGATGCTCACATCATCAAGGATCAAGGGTCCATCCTCACGGTAGCGGAAGTTGATGTGTTCTAGGGCGATCTTACCCGTCAAGCGACCTGGATCGGCTTTATTCAAGTCAGATTCCGGACTTCCCTGTACAATCGGCTTGGCTCGCTCCCACAGTGGCACAATCCCCAAAATGTCAGTCAAGGTATTGCTCAAGTCAGTCACACCAGAAAGAAAAGTCCCAAACGCCGCATTAAATGCCAGAAACGTTCCCATGTTTAGGCCACCGCCCCCTTTAGCCTGAGCCAGTCGAATAAACAGAATCGCAAACCAAAATAGCAGCACAGAACTCACCAAGGGCAGCGCCTCGTTAAACACGGAAACACTATCATGAATCCGTTTGATAGCAGCTTTAAGTTTGGTTCGCTTGCTGTACTTTTTCGCCCAAGCCGCGAACGCCCGCCCTTCTGCCGCAGCTACCCGGAGCTTTGATACCCCGTTGATCAGTTCCACAGTTAGCCCGTTAATTTCACCATCCACTGCTTCCTGTTGCCGATCTTTGCGTATCAATAGTATACTAGAGGTACTAGTAGCAATAACTGCTACCAAGGTTAAACCCATTCCCACTAGCGCCAGTTGCACACTGTAAACAAACATCAACCCTAGGTTCAACAGCGAAAAGACCGCACTCAAGAGGGTACTTTGTGTTGCACCACTGAGTTTGCTACGAATATGAGTGACTGCCAACAGGCGAGTCAGCAGGTCTCCAGAGGAGTAGCTGCGAAAAAACGCAGGCTTAAGAGTGAGCATTCGATCCCAAACCGCTGGCTGTAGGGCAGCATCAGCAGCGTTTTCAACCCGCAGCGTCAGAATTCCTTGAGTGATTTTAAACGCGGCTTGTCCCACAGCGGCGGCAAACAGCGCCATCCCAATTTGCAACAACTGAAGGCGATCGCTGTCAGGAATCGCATCATTGACCAAAATCGCCGTCGCCTGGGGCGTGACCATCCCCAGCAGTGTTCCTAGCATCCCCAGCAGGATCACACCCACAAGCTCTTTTTCCTTGCCCCTGACCCCAAACAGAAACAGTTCAGTGGCATTGTGAAGTAATATCGGCAACGGTCGATAGAACATGTGGGCTTCCGGCGATAGCGTCTGTGCCACCGCCTCAGTTACCAGCGTCCGGGATCGCTGTACTGCGTCAAACAAAATATAACTATTACCCTGTGGCAACAACGCCACTGGGTTTTTATCTGACTGAGTATATGCCAATAGAGGACCATGCTCCTCTCGCCACCAATACCCTAGCAGTAGCACGCGACGAGTCCGAAATTGTGACGCCCGTGCGATCGCATCCAATGGGTCGATAACCCGACTGATGTCTTCCGATTGGGCAGGAGGACGAATCGTGATTCCCATTGTCCGCCCCACCGCCCCAGCAGCAATGAGCAGCGAAGTTCCCTCTTGAGAAAACGCAGCATCTTGGGGATGCAACACTGTGGTTAGCTCTCCCAATGCCGTCTCCGTCACCTGACGGTTCAGCTGCTGCCGTTCCTGAAAAAGGCGAAATTCCCGCTCTTTTTTCTTAGTAACCAGTAAATTCAAGTAGTAGAAGAAATAGGTGTGCAACCTAGCTAAACTGGTCGGTATTTGCTCGATTTCCAGTTCTGCTGTGGGGTGTACATGCACCTCTACCACGTCTTCCGCCTCCAGCCACATACCAGAGGCTAGGGGAAAGACTACAGACGTCGCCTCTAGCCTCAGTTCCTCAATTCCCATCCACCGAACACTGCTATCACTCAGATGCACCCAAACGACCTGTTCTGCAGAAGATGAAAGTACATGCCCCTTCTGTAAGGAAAAGTAGTGCGACTCACCAATCTGCTCCAAATTCATGGGAACTTGCAGTTGATTGCTACTTATAAAATCGCCCAAGTGTTTGAGCCAGCATTCTAAAAAAGCGATCGCATCATTGTCAGCGGCTGCAACAAGTGAAGCAAAATCTGCCATGGGCAGTGGCGATAGTTCTGTTGTTTCGATCGCCACCGCCAGAATACCCCATTGCTCCCACAGTGATGCGCCGAACAAAGCCTCGCCTGCACTAACACTGAACAGATAATGGCGATTGCCCTTCGGTTCCTCCTCTATCTTGGTTGCAAACAGTGCGAGTGTGCCGGACTCAACCACCCAAACCATCTGGGAGTCATCCAACAGCAGTGGTTCATTACCTTTAACGCGGCGTAGTTCCTTAGCAATATCTAATTCAAGCATAGCTTGCTACTTCCTTATCCCTCTTCACTACTTGTCAAACGGGTATATATCCCTCCGATCTGGCGTAACTCCTCATGAGTCCCTCTCTGCACCACTTTGCCACGCTCTAAAACAATAATTTCATCGCAATCCCGAATTGTGCTCAGTCGGTGAGCTACGACAATACAGGAGCAACCGCGCCGCCGCAGGTTCCGGTCAATAATCAGTTCTGTTTCTGCATCAAGAGCACTTGTTGCTTCATCCAGCACCAACACCGCTGGATTCCTGACCAAAGCCCTGGCAATTTCTAAGCGCTGGCGCTGTCCTCCACTCATGTTCGTCCCCCCTTCCAAAAGCTGGGCATCATATCCCCCGGGCATATTCTGGATGAAATCGTGAATCACCGCATCTTGGCATGCCTGCACCAAATCTCCTTCTGGCACCGTTGCATCCCAGAGAGTGAGATTTTCCCGAACTGTCCCAGCAAACACAAATATATCTTGCTCAACCATTGCCAATGAATTGGCGAGGATAGAGCGGGGAATCTCGCTTCGGGGTACGCCATCCAAGAGAATTTCGCCAGACCAAGGCGTGTAAAGACCCGTGACGAGCTTAGCAACTGTGGACTTGCCAGAACCACTACCTCCTACAAACGCAACTCGTTGACCAGGCTTCACGGTCAAGCTCAAGTTTTCAATCAAGGGGGGATCCAAGCGGTTATAGCCAAAGTTGACGTTACGCAACTCAATGTAGCCCTGTAGTTGAAACGAGTCTTGCCTAATATTCAGCAGTTGCTCCCTGTTGTTGATGCTGCGCTCAGCTTCGGGGTCAATGGGGTTTTGGAGAACATCATCGAGTCGGTTTAAGTCCGCCTCTAGCTCTTGCAATGTACTGCCGAAATTGACGAGATTGTTAACAGGGTGGAGGAATGCGATCGTCAGAGCCTGGTAAGCGACCAGCATCCCAATACTCAAACCGCCATTGATCACCCGGAAGCCGCCGACAACCAAAATAGAAGCTGTGGCCAACCCCATCAAAAACGTGGGTAATATTGACAAGATTTGGCTGGGCAGTGCCAATTCTTGCTCGGCGTTGAGCATTTTGGCATAGTACCCAGCAAACTTAGAAAACAAGTCAAACTCTAAGCCACTGGCTTTGACCGTTTCCATTGATTGGATGCCGCCAATAGCAACGCCAGCGACCTTGCCGTTCTCCTGAGCGAGTTTCATGTTGGCATCAACACGGTTACGCGATAAATATTGCAGGGCAAAGAAGTTTAATGCCGCGAAGAAAACGGTTACGAGCGTCAATACCCAGTCATACATGATCATAATCAGAGCGTAGAAGACGATCATCACCGTATCGATCACTGTAGTGGCAAGTCGCCCTGAGAGAATATCCGCAACCTTGTCATTGAGTTGACTGCGACTACTGATTTCACCCGCGAAGCGTTGGGCATAAAACCCCATCGGCAAGCGCAGAGTATGCCAGAGAAACTGTCCTGACATCGTCACCGACAGCTTGGTCATCAGCCGCCGCAAGTAGAAAAGCCGCATCCGTGCGAGAATTCCTTGGCTCGCTGCTGCAAACAGCATAACCAATAGCAAGGGTCGTAGCCAGTCTTGACGGTTTTCGACGAGAATTTCATCAACAAAGACTTGAGTAAAGGCTGGTATAGCCAGACGGGGGATGGTCAGGAGCAACCCCGCCAACAAACAAAATCCGATTGCCCCACGGGAGCTTTCTAGACGGGAGCTTAATGCCGAGACAATGCTCTTTTTTTTGCCAGCCTTCTGAAACTCTGGTCCCGGCTCCATGACCAAGACGACACCGGTGTAGGCTTGATCGAACTCCTCTAGAGAAACAGTCCGGCGACCTGAGCCTGGATCATTGAGATAGACGCGGTTTTTGGAGAACCCCTCCACCACCAAAAAGTGGTTGAAGTTCCAAAAGACAATATAGGGGGGGCGATAGTCTTTCAGGCCTTCTAAGGGCTTTTTGAACCCTTTAGCCTCTAACCCATAAAGTTGAGCTGCTTTGAGCACATTAGAGGCTTTGCTGCCATCCCGCGAGACTCCACACTCGCGCCGCAGTTCAGTTAGGGGCTCAATCCGACCGTAGTAGCCCAGCATAATTCCGAGAGCAGCAGCACCGCATTCCACCGCCTCCATTTGCAGCAACGTGGGGGTACGTACGTAACCAAGAGGTCGGCGTCGCTGGAAAAATTTCAAATTGAAGGGAAAAGCCATAGTACCATTGTCGTTAGTTGTTAGTTG
>CAZZYE010000027.1:14739-20269 GCA_964658145.1 uncultured Stigonema sp. | reverse complement strand
TGACTTATTAGTACATCTGTTCGCGTTGAAAGGGCTGGCAGTGCCCACCCTACGTATATTTCAAAAATCAAAGATGATTCCTATGTAGCAGTCCTAAATAATTTTTGAACGAAGAATATAAATGTATGAACGCTATATCGCGTCTCTACAACCAAAATTTTCACGAATGATTTAGAATTGCTATAGGTGTCTATTTTAGAAATTAATTATGAGCCAGAAAGAGAATAATGCCGACTCCAATGTAAACCAATCTTCTCCACATTCAGGTGTACGTCACTGGGGGAAAGTTGAGGTCATAGAGTCAGGAGATACTTATAGAATTAGCCGTGTTGAAATTAAACCTAAGCACAGTATTAAACCGCAAATCCACTATCACCGTAGTGAACATTGGGTAGTAGTCTCTGGTATAGCAAAGGTGTTTTGTGGTAATGAGGAAAAACTACTTAATCGAAATGAGTCAACTTATGTCCCTGCCGCAACGCTTCATAGAGTAGAAAATCCGGGGTCTATTCCGTTAATTGTTCTGGAAATTCAAAATGGTGAATATTTAGGTGAAGATGACACAGAACGCCCCAATGACCTAAGTTTGGTCAAGCCTGTCACAGAGCAGGACTAGTACTGCTTCTCTACGAGACGCTGCGCGAACGCAGAATTAAAAATTAAAAATTAAAAAAGCTTACATCATCAGCTTTGCGGTTATTTTGAATGGTTGCTTTATTTCCGCGTCCGCTGTACTAGTGTGCTTGCCGAATAGTTTTTTTAGTGATAACATTACAACAAGCATTCAAACGAGATCAAAACTTTCAACTACTTTAAACCCTTCCGAGTCTGATGAGTGATTGCCAGGTCTAAAGCTAAAGAGTGTTTGCATACCCGCAGACTGGGCAGCCTTTAGCTCACTTGTAACATCTGAAATAAACAGAATGCGATCGGGCGACACATCAATGATTTGAGCAATTTTCCGATAACTGTCTGCTTCTTTTTTCGATCCTGTTTTGGTATCAAAATAACCGCTTAAAAAGCTTGTTAAATCTCCCACCTCCGTGTGCCGAAATAAAAGCTGCTGCGAGAGCACACTCCCTGATGAAAAGATAAATAACTGCTTGAGAGCACGAGTCCAACGTTCAAAGGCAGGTTTAACGTCGGTGAAGATGTGCGATCGCAACGTTCCATCCCGATAACCTTGCTCCCAAATCTTTCCTTGCAACGATTTGAGTCCTGTGGACTTGCGATCGCTCTCAATTAAGTAGCGAATGTAAGGAACTGCCGCAGTCGTTGAATTCTCGTTCCACTCCGGCACAGAAAGACCTTGAGTGCGCTCGACTTCATATTCAAGCTGCAGACGTTTTAGATCGGCTTGCACTGCTTGTTCCTGATCATGAGTTTGGAGAAACGCATCTACATGGACTTTGGCAAAGGGAAACAGCACGCCGAAAACATATTCAACTGGGGTTGTCGTGCCTTCAATGTCTAACAGAATCACATCCGAGCGATCGCTCAAGTACTCAGTCATAGTTACAATTGGCTAATCAAAGACAATTTGTGTTCCGGCTGTAAAGCATTATGCGGGCGTTTAAGTTACAGTTGCCGAACACTCGAGTAAGTCTTCCATGAACAAGGCTACAGATGGATTTCTGTATGCCTTCACTTCTATCACATTTCCGCTTGGATCGCTCAATAACATCTTCGCTTGCTCTGCGTCGGTACCTATGCCAGAAACGTTTGGCTTCACCTTAAACTGAACCCTCATTTCATCAAAGCGATTTGCAAGATCCTCCCAATCACGCCACGCCAAAACCGCGCCGAAGTGACGCACGCCATGTTCTCCCATCGGTAAAACTTCCGAGGGTCGTTCGTGCAAAGTAATCTGACCTTCAAAAAGGAATATGTCGATCCACTTGTCACGGACACGACCCACCTTGGCACCCAAGGTGGTGACATAAAAGTTCTTGGACTCTTCAAGGTTTCGGACGGGGAAGGCAAGATGAAAGATTGGGCGAAACATAACGATACTATAGGATTCCTATTTGATTTTTGAAATACCCGTAGGGTGGGCAATGCCCACCATTACCAGGTTTGGTGGGCAATGCCCACCAAACACTCGAATTTCACGAATTAGATAGGACTGCTATACTAGTTTAGTATTTTTCATTGACTATTATTTTAATGATTCAAGGAATTAGCCATATCACATTCATTGTGAAAGAATTGGAGAAGATGACAAAATTCCTCACATTCATATTTGATGCCGAGGAAGTTTATTTTAGTGGTGATCGAACTTTCTCCATCTCAAAGGAAAAATTCTTCATAATAAACGGCTTGTGGGTGGTGATCGTGGAAGGCGAACCTTTACCAAATAAAACCTATAACCATGTGGCTTTAATTGTTGAAAGGGACTACGAACTCTATGCCGCGAGAGTTAGAAATTTTGGGGTGGATGTGAAGTCAGGTCGAAGCCGTGTAGAAGGCGAAGGGCGTTCCCTATATTTTTACAACTATGACAATCATTTATTTGAGTTACACACAGGAACTTTCAATCAGCGATTACAAAGGTATCAAAACAAAAGTAGCAATTAATATTATTGTTATAGAATAAGTGCAATGTTAGATCGTATATTAAGAAGTCGATAAATTCATCGTATATTTTACAAAAATTTATAAGTTTAATCAAAAGTAGTATTTCGGCGAGGAGCTTTTGCCCCATCTTGCATTTGCCGCTTATCCGTGTGAATATTGTTTCACCTATTAAATACGGCAAATTGCTCAATATAACGTATTATACCTGGTAAATAATAACCTTAAAAGCATACTTATGTTGACTAAACTCCTACCAGTCGGAC
This sequence comes from uncultured Stigonema sp., assembly GCA_964658145.1. GTDB lineage: Bacteria > Cyanobacteriota > Cyanobacteriia > Cyanobacteriales > Nostocaceae > Stigonema. The sequence goes on along the minus strand of CAZZYE010000027.1, from coordinate 17,429 downwards.
TTTTAAACATTTTCAGGGGCTTATTCCAGGTTGGGAAATTATCCAGAATTCGCATATTTGCCCTATTCTTTACCGTGGGACTGGGCTTGAGTCTTGCTATGTCTGCTTGTTCTAACAGCAGCACAAGTAACTCACAAGCAACGGAGACAGCAAACCAAAGTTCGACCAGTAAACGTGTTGTGGTTCACATTGGCTATCAGAGGGCAGCAACTATTCTCAGTGTCATGAAGGCAAAAAAAGACTTGGAGAAAGCTTTGGCTGCTGGTTCTTCAGTGACATGGACAGAATTTCCTGCTGGTCCGCCGATGTTAGAGGCAATGAATTCTGGAAGTATTGATTTTGGTTATACTGGTGAATCACCACCTATCTTTGCTCAAGCCGCAGGCACTCCTTTGCTTTACGTTGCTTACGATCCTTGGAGTCCGAAAGCGGAAGCTATCATTGTGCCAAAAAATTCATTTTTTCAAACGGTGGCGGATCTCAAAGGTAAACGAGTTGCTTTTGCTAAAGGCTCAAATGCTAACTACCTAGTGGTCAAAGCATTAGAAAAAGCCGGACTAAATTATAGTGATATCAAGCCAGCTACTCTCCCACCTCCCGATGCTCGTGCAGCTTTTGAGGGTAACAATGTAGAAGCGTGGGCTATTTGGGACCCGTACTTAGCCGCAGCCCAAGCTGCAACAGGCGCACGTACTCTGACTGATGGAACGGGACTGGCACCGAATCGTGGTTATTATCTTGCCGCCAAATCTTTTGTAGAGAAGCAACCTGATGCGTTGAAAACAGTGCTAGATGAAGTCAAAAAAAGAAGCGACTGGGCGCAAAAGAATTCGGCGGAAGTCGCGAAATTTCTCTCGCCAGAATTGGGTATCGATGCTGCCGTCTTGGAGGTAGCAGAAAAGCGGCGCGAGTATGGGGTGCTGCCGATAACAGATGAAGTTATTGCCGGACAACAGCAGGTTGCCGATGCTTTCTACAAAATCAAGGTACTGCCGAAACCAATTAACGTGAAGGAAATCGTTTGGAAAAGCAAATGAAGCTCATTTGATCTGCTACAGGATTAATTCTGCGGCATTGGATGCATGGATTTACTCTTAAAAAAAATGCCTATCTACGATTCAATTGGTCAACAATACGCAAAAACTCGCGTCCCTGACTCTCGTATTGTTCAGGTGATCGTCAATTTACTTAACTTGCCACAAGGTAGCATTATTGCTGATATTGGGGCTGGGACTGGTGGTTACACGCAATTGCTAGCTAACCAAGGATTTTCTGTTTATGCTGTAGAACCTTCTTTAATAATGCGATCGCAAGCTGAAAAACATCCACAAATTGAATGGTTCACCGGATATGCAGAAGCGCTTCCTCTACCAGACAACTCTGTTAATGGAGTCATAAGTATTCTCACAATTCATCACTTTTCCAACCTCGAACAAGCCTTTAAAGAAATGCATCGAATTATTAAATCCGGGGTAATAGTTTTCTTAACTTTTGATATTAGATTGGCTCAGAAAATATGGCTTTATGATTACTTTCCTTGGCTTTGGGAAGATGCGTTACGATTTCGACCAATCAATGAACTTGCCAATTTGATTCAGGTAAATACGACTCGACGTGTTGAAGCTATACCTTTTTTATTACCCTATGATTTGTCTGATTTATTTGCCGCAGCAGGTTGGAGGCGTCCTGAGTTGTATTTACAGCCTGAAATGCGTGCAGGAATATCGTCTTTTGCTTTGGCTAACAAACGTATCATTGACTCTGGAGTCAAGTCTCTTGCAGCAGATTTAAACAGTGGTCAATGGGATGCAAAGTATGGAGAAATTCGCTCCTTGACGGAGATTGATGTGGGTTATCGTTTTTTGTGTGCAACTTTATAAATTAACAGGAGTTTGGTCGCCCCCTCAGGGCTATTCACTAATTCCCAGTTGCTTTCTGCTATGTTTCAACTGTTTCCATAGCGCCTCAATGCGTAAGTCCTGTTAACGAGATTGCTTCGCTCCACTACGTTTCGCTCACTGCGGACTAATCATCGCTGCGTAAGTCCTGTTTATTACAAACTTTCAGAAACTGACGTAATAATCAGGATTTCAGCCCTCGCTTATAAAGAGACAAACAGCTAAAGTTTAAGAGTGATCGCTTTAAGGCAAATAACCATGTCGCCTGAAATGTTGATCAATAAGTTCTTTTCTTGTGTCCGAGTGTTTTTGCGGAATGCCGATGGATTACCAACAAGCTATTAATCACTATCAGCAGTCACTTGCTATTGAACGCGAGATAGGCGATCGTAAAGGTGAGGCTATTTCTCTGGATGGTTTGGGGTATGCTTACTATTATTTGGGAGATTACCAACAAGCTATTAATAACTATCAGCAGTCACTTGCTATTAAACGCGAGATAGGCGATCTTAAAAGTGAAGCTAATTCTCTGGATGGTTTGGGGTATGCTTCCCGTTCCTTGGAAGATTACCAACAAGCGATTAATTACCATCAGCAGTCACTTGCTATTAAACGCCAGATAGGCGATCGTAAAGGTGAAGCTAATTCTCTGAAGAATTTGGGCAAGAATTACAATTCCTTGGGAGATTACCAACAAGCGATTAATTACCATCAGCAGTCACTTGCTATTGAACGAAAGATAGGTAATCGCAAAGGTGAAGCTGCTTCTCTGAGTAGTTTGGGGTATGCTTC
>CAZZYE010000027.1:0-14639 GCA_964658145.1 uncultured Stigonema sp. | reverse complement strand
GTTTGGGGTATGCTTCCCGTTCCTTGGAAGATTACCAACAAGCGATTAATTACCATCAGCAGTCACTTGCTATTGAACGAGAGATAGGTAATCGCAAAGGTGAAGCTGCTTCTCTGAGTAGTTTGGGGTATGCTTCCCGTTCCTTGGAAGATTACCAACAAGCGATTAATTACCATCAGCAGTCACTTGCTATTGAACGAGAGATAGGTGATCGCGAAGGTGAAGCTAATTCTCTGAGTGGTTTGGGATCTGCTTACCGTTCATTGGAAGATTACCAACAAGCGATTAATTACCATCAGCAGACACTTGCTATTTATCTTGAGATAGGTGATCGCAAAGGTGAAGCTAATTCTCTGCATGGTTTGGGGTATGCTTACTCTTCTTTGGAAGATTACCAACAAGCGATTAATTACTATCAGCAGTCACTTACTATTAAACGCGAGATAGGCGATCGCAAAGGTGAAGCTAATTCTCTGAATAGTTTGGCGTATGCCTACAATTCCTTAGAAGATTACCAACAAGCGATTAATTACTATCAGCAATTACTTGCTATTTATCTTGAGATAGGTGATCGCAAAGGTGAAGCTACTTCTCTGAATGGTTTAGGGTATGCTTACCATTATTTGGGAGATTACCAACAAGCGATTAATTACCATCAGCAGTCACTTGCTATTAAACGAGAGATAGGTGATCGCAAAGGTGAAACTTATTCTCTGAATGGTTTAGGATATGCTTACGGTTCCTTGGAAGATTACCAACAAGCGATTAATTACCATCAGCAGTCACTTGCTATTAAACGAGAGATAGGTGATCGCAAAGGTGAAGCCCAATCACTTCAAATTCTTGTCGTACTTTATAATCTTACAGGCAGAATTAAGGAGGCTTACGCAGCTGCTTTTCAAGCCAAGGAAATTCTACTAGAACTAGGAGTTCCTATTGAAGCTTGGGTTATGCCAAAATGGGCGAAATCAATTGTTAGATTTGCTGAACGTGGTACATTACAATCTCTGGCTGTGTTGTTCGCTTTACCCTTTGTTCTGGTTTGGCGTGTGCCGCTGATTTTGTGGCATGTAGTGAAGTCTCAATTACGGCAGCGTTGATGCTTTTATAGTTGTTTTCGGTTAACTCAGATGTTGCGGCAATGTCTCATATTGGAAGAAGAAACTAGCAGCAAGTCGCGTGCGAGTAGCATTGGAACCAAAATGTACGCTAACGATTGATTCCTGTGATAACGATAAAATTTTTACCTTCTTCAGTGCCTCATTTTCACCGATAATTCAGGCTTTGAGCGTATTTTTGCTGTGATAAGAATCATTATCACAGGAATATCCCTGTAAAAAGACTGTGGCTCAAACCCATGCATAGCAGGTGTTTTGGGCTTAGCGTACATTTCTGTTCCATTACTACTCAAGGGCGGTATTAAGGTCACACTTAGCTGTTGATGGCTTAGTAGTCGCTCTAATAATCCGAACCCTAAAAACAGATAACGTCATTATCCGTCTTTTAAAGCCTTCGACTATAACGCGATCGCACAGTTTTTACTGGCTTTTCTAATTTCATATCTTGCCACTTTTGTCAATGCGTAAGTTCTAAATTATATTAAACATCTAGCTCTGGAGAAGAAGGGGAGATCGGCAGAAGCACAGGGCAAAAGCATCTTATTTTTGAAATGCTTACTGTAAAAGGGCAACCATGGGCGTATTTATGGCTATGGTTTTCTATAACCTGATAGCTCAGCTAATTATGAATTTGATGGTTGTCTCCTGCCATTAAATACTGTAACTTGATAAACTTATACTATAATATATCTAAAGTATGAGATTCTTAAAAACCTAAAAATAAATTAATAAATCAAAAAGTTGCTTTTCCAAAACAACAGTGATATGATAAATGTAGATTTAAAATACTGTAAATGTATCGAGATGTAGTATATTATAGTTTGGCTTCAGCAACGAGGGTCCTATTAGATATCATTCGTAAAGCTTATGCCTCTATCTACAAATGCCAATTCCCCGCCGGTCTACATCCGTACTCGCATTCCCAAGACCTATAGCAGACAACCGATTATTTCGAGATTAATCTCCTGCCACGGTGTAAATGTCAACATTGTTGCGGCTATGTTGGGAACATCATACCGGAATGACGGTTGGTGTGATTTGGAACTTCTTGGAAGTCCTCAACAGGTAGAAGCAAGCCTTGCCTATCTCCAAGAACTGAATATAGAGATTTTCCAACTTACTCTCAAAAGGGTATTGGAAGCAAGGATAAAAAAGTCTCAGACGGGAGGCGTCATCAGTGATAGTGAGATCGTCAATGTACCAATAGAGCAGATGCACACAATTACAGAGGATGAACCAGAAAATGATTTGACTGTAGAAGAAGGACAAACAACTCAGACTAAGGTTCAAGTCCGCATCCCCAAAAACTATCGCGCCCAACCTGTGATTGCAGGGCTAGTTTCCCGGTGTGGATTAACCATTAACATTATCAGTGCCATCTTAGGTGCCGATGCTCAAGATGACGGTTGGTTTGATTTAGAAATCAGGGGCAGGCGTAAACAGATTCTCTTGTGTCTGAGGTATCTAGAGCAATTAGGCATTGCGCCTAGATGTATGTAAAAAGGGGTATTATAACTCACACCACACTTGACACAGGCGATCGCTCACACAAAACTTCAAGCGCCCAGACTCCAAAAGCCTGAGCGCAGCTGCACATTCAATCATCATGGAGTCACCGGTCATTTTTTCGCAAGCCATTGCACACTTCTCGCACATTTGGGCGCACAGCATGCAGGTGCGTCCCATGAACTCAGAACCGCATTCCTTATCCAGATGACCTCACCTATGCTCAATATTTGCTTAGATACGGTAACTCGATACATTTTTAGTGTATTGTATGATGTAAAAAGGAATGTATCACAAAAAACTTAAGAAGCTAGCCTAGACAAAGCTTCTTAAAAGGCAGATTTTTATGCAAATCCACACTGTTGGTATTTTAAGTCCGGGGGATATGGGGCAGGCGATCGCTGCTGTACTTAATCAGCATGGGCTAAAAACGATTGCTGCCCTAGATGACCGTAGTGAAAGAACTCGACGCTTGGCTGCCGAAGCAAACATTCAGGATGTTGGTTCCCTCAAGCAGTTGGTTGCTGAATCTGATGTGGTACTGTCAGTTCTGGTTCCCGCAGCAGCAATTTTAGCAGCAGAACAGATAGCAGAGGCAATACAAGCAGTTGGGAAAAACATTCTGTATGCTGATTGTAATGCGATCGCACCGCAGAAAGCCAAAAATATAGAGCAAATTATCCAGTCAGCCGGGGGACAATTTGTGGATGCATCAATCATTGGTCCACCGCCACAAGTACCAAATCGCACCCGAATTTATGCTTCCGGAAGCCAAGCAGGTGTATTCGGGCAACTAAAGGATTATGGGCTGGATGTGCGGGTCATTGGTGATGAAATTGGTCAGGCTTCAGGACTGAAGATGTGTTATGCAGCGCTGACAAAAGGACTGACAGCAATTGGAACGGAGTTACTCATAGCAGCGCATCGGCTAGGCTTGGATGAGCAGTTGTGGAGCGAATTTTCAGGTTCTCAAAAGGAGTTAGCCAACTTTTTAACTCGTTCTGTTGCGTCAATGACACCCAAAGCGCATCGTTGGGTGGGGGAAATGGAAGAGATAGCAGAGACTTTTCAGGCACTAGGTTTAACTGAACTCACCTTTCAGGGAGCAGCCGATGTTTACCGATTGGTCAAAGAAACTTCTCTGGGTCAAGAAACGCCCGAAGAATGCGAGCAAACACGTTCACTTACTGAGATAGTTGCAACCCTGTCTAACGAAAGTAAAGATCCGTAAAGCTCTATTTTCACGACCGCATTGACAAAAATAGTTAAGTATGCAGTGGTTTCAGTAGGGCTGCGGAGCGCTTTCTTTAATTTGGGTAGACCACAATTTGACCCTTCGGGTGACGCTCCTTCGTCGCTAACGCTGACGCCGGAGTACCGGCTAACGCTTCGCTAACGCTAACGCCAGATCCTGAATGAGTGAAACAAGCTGCAAGGGCTGGACTCACCGTAGGGGCGCGGAAACCGTGCCCTTACCATGTGGTCAATTCTACGAGTTGAAACGACCGAATTCCGTTATGCTCATGATGCTCAATTTGTAGAGTGTGTAAGTCCTATATTTATAAAAATTTTTTATTAACTAACAATTAGTTAATAAAAAATTTCTAATTACATAAACTTTGTTTGCTAAGGACTTGTATTGTCGCACTTGCTTATGTAATACTACTAAAATAATCAACGATAAATTAATCAATAAACAGTAGTTTATCGGAGGCAACTACAGCCGATAGATATTATTCAGACACTTTGAGGCATGTTGACCTGAGATTTGCTCATCCTCTAGAGAAGCCTATGGGCATCCTCAGGCTAATTGCTAATTGCCTGACTACGATCTTACTTTTCACGGCATTTGGAAAACCTCGCTTCCATTCCTCTCTCCTGCAAGGAGAGAGGCTTTGAATTCTCACCCGAACCTTTTAGGGAAGGGGGCTGGGGGGTTAGGTTTTGCGTTGGTTTTTCCACATGACGTGACTCGTCAGGACTACGATTAGCTATTAGCTATTAACCACATAAACAGGATATTACAAATTATGTCTGGCAGTTTTATTATGAAAAAAAGACAAATTTTTGGGTTGATTTCTACAGCTATTGCTAGCGGGCTTTTCGCAGTAAACTTTCGGCTGCTTGCTCCCTCAGCTGTAGTAGCACAGTCAAATAATGATTTAGTTATATCTGCCGCAGCTTCTTTGAAAGAGCCACTGGATGAAATTAAGCTTAACTATCAAAAAAGTCAGCCAAATATCAACATTAATTATAACTTTGGACCTGCGAGTACACTGGAAAAACAGATTGAGCAGGGTGCGCCATCTGATATTTTTATTTCTGCTGGCGAAAAGCAACTAGATACCTTAGAAGAAAAAGGGCTACTTGTTCCAAAGACTCGTGGCATCGTGGCAAACAACCGTCTGGTTTTAATAATACCCAAGAATAATTCTGTTCAAATCAATAGCTTTTATAGCTTGGCAGAGCCCGATGTCAAGAAAATCGCAATTGGAGAACCTGAAAGTGTCCCCTCTGGACGATACGCAGAGCAAGTTTTTAAGACATTGCGGATTACTCAGAAGGTCAAACCTAAACTTGTCTATGTGAAAAATGTAAGTCAAGTTTTGGAGTCAGTAGAAAATGGCACCGCTGATGCGGGTGTAAGTTACTTTACTGATGCCAAAAACTCTGACAAGGTAAAAGTTGCTGTTTCTATTGACGGGAAATATTACACACAGATTATATACCCTGTTGCAGTATTAAAAAGTAGTAAAAATGTCGAATCTGCCAAGGCGTTTGTCAAGTTTTTATCTGGTAAGGAAGCTAAGGTTGTATTTAAAAAACATGGATTTGTTGTGAAATAGTTCCTTGGTAGGTTAAAAACAAGAACAGAAAATCTATGGTTGCTACAGTCAAAACTCAGTATTTCAAAATCTTTCATCGCTTGACGCTACTCTTCGTGCCAGGATTATTAACATTAGCAACTTCGTTGACGTTAGTCAGTTGTACAAAAGAAAGCCCGAAAACAGAAACACAATCATCTGCTAGCGACGTATTAGATACTAAAACATCTAAAATCAAGACCAAAGTACTCCACATGGGGTATCAACAAGCTGGCGATTTAGTCAGGGTAACAAAAGTATTAGAAAAGCGGCGGGAACCCTTAGGAATTAAGGTAGAATGGGCGCAATTTGTCCAGGGACCGCAACTGATGGAAGCCATGAATGTTGGCAAGATAGATTTGGGTTCTGTAGGGGAAACGCCTCCTATCTTTGCTCAAGCGGCTGGCGCTCAGATCGTTTATGTTGTTGGTTCGCGACGCACTGAAAACACAGGTAAAGGAAGTGCGATCGTTGTGCCAGAAAATTCTTCTATTAAGAGCGTCAAAGATATCAAAGGGCAAAAAGTCGTCTTCCAAAAAGCCTCTGCCGGTCACTATTTTATCCTCAGAGCTTTGGAAGATGCAGGTTTGAAATATAGTGATATTAAAGTCGCAAGCATACCTAACGTAGAAGCTAGTGCTGCATTTCTGCAAGGGAAAATTCCCATTTGGGTAACTGGCGATCCCCATCTAGCTATAGCTCAAAAAGCAGGTAAGGTGCGGGTAATCAAGACTGCCCAAGGACTTGATTCCCCTGGTGGATACTATATCGGCGCAAAGCAGTTTGCGATAGATAATCCGGAATTGCTACAAATTGTCATTGAGGAGATTGATAAAATCCAGCGCTGGGCTGAGGCACATCCCAAAGAGACTGCAAATCTAATTCTACCATACCAAAAACTATCTGCTGATGTGATGGATTTGGTAATTAGCCGTCGCAGCTATGGATTGAGAGCCATTTCTCCAGATTTAATTAAGGAGCAACAGCGAGTTGCAGATTACTTTTACAAAAATGGTTTGCTACCCAAACCTCTGAATGTTCAGGAAGCCATGCTAACACCAGAACAGTATGCAGCAATCACTCCACCAACAATCAGCCAAAAATAGCATTTAGGAGAATCAGCAACCGTGAGTGTTCATGATTCAGAACCAGCATCTACTCGCAATTCCCAACTTATTTAGGATTGCTATATCGCATTATGAAACTTTACTACATCACCTTGAATAATACAGACGAAGCACGTCAGATTGGTCGTGCTTTATTAGAACAAAAACTAGCTGTTTGTGTCAACTGGTTTCCCATCACCTGTGCTTATGTCTGGCAAGGGGAAATTTCAGAAGAGCCAGAAGTGGTGTTGATTGTGAAAACTCAATCTGGTTATCGGGATGACATTGAAAAAGTGATTCGCCAGCACATTAACTACACTAACTTTATTGCAGAAATCTCACCCACAGAAATCAACCAAAACTTCTTGGAATGGTTGAATGCTGAAGTTCCCATACGTCCTTTACAAAGAACGTATGTCAAATAAAAGGGTTGTGTTGCTTGCTCTTATCAGCCTTGCAACTGTTCTCTTACGCTTTAAGATAGTCCCTTAAATACCACTGAGTCCAGCCGGATATCTCTTGTGGGGTCATTTAACAGATTACCTGTAGGGTCGTTAATCGGACTAGCCGTAACATTAGTTTTAAACGAAAACGGGGTGAATGATGCTGCCACAGCAGGCACTGCTGTTACCAGGGAAGCCATTGATACAGAGGTAGCCGTTGTGGCGATCGCGATCGTCAAAGCAAAGATAGTTTTTATTTGTATTTCACCTTACATATAGACACCAAAAATACACTCGCCTGACTGAATTTCACTTGACGTAAATGACCGCATAGTTGCAGTCAAAACCCTGCAACACTTGGGATTTAGAATATTCAGTCACCTTGACAAGATAAAAGATGAAGTCACTATAAAACTGCACGACGCAACTGAGGAAAAACTTTAGACACCTTGCTCAATACATAATCACCATACGTCCCGTGAAATTTGTGAACGCTAGCCCGATCCCAACGTTCTTCAAGATCGTCATGCACGCAGAGGCGCAGTTCAATGGGCTTCACTTCCACGTTGAAGTTGGGATCGAAGAAGAAGGGGAATGAAAGCCGATCTCGGCCCGACTGGTTCTGAACTCGGTGCGGTGTAGAACGATACAAACCTCCCGTCATCCGATCCAGCATATCCCCAATATTGCACACAAACGAACCGGGAACAGGAGGCGCAGCGACCCAGCGTGACTTAGACTTCACCTGCAATCCACCAGAGTCGTCCTGTTTGAGAATGGTCAAAACACCGTAGTCAGTATGTTCTCCCACGCCCCACCTATTTTCACCATCTGGTGGTGACGAATCAGGAGGGTAGTTAAAGATACGAAATAACGTCAGTGGGTCAGATGTGTAACGGTCAGCAAAGTATGACTCTTCCAGCCCAAGGCTGAGGGCAATACCAGCCATCAGCGTGTGTCCAAGTTTTGTCATTACCTCCATATATTCCAGTACTGTCTCACGGAATAGTGGTATGTTGGAGGGGAAGAGGTTGGAACCATGCATGGGGGTGTCGGCTTGCACAAGCGGATGCTCCTCTCCCAGTTCAGCACCAAAGTAAATTCCCTCTTTCATGTCGGGTTTGCCAGATGTCAGTTCGCCTCCAACCGGAAAGTACCCCCGCCATGCTTTACCACCCAGAGCCATGCGAATTTCAAGTTTAGTTTCCAGAGGCTGCGCGAAAAACTGTCGGCTGAGTTGTTCTAGCCTTTGCTGCAACCCGTCATCCACGTCATGCCCAATAATATAGAAAAACCCACACTCTTGACACGCCTGCCCGATTTTCCATGCGACTGTCAGGCGATCGCGGAGTTCCGTAGGAGAATCGCCAATTCCAGTCACCAACGCGCTGATATCAATTATCGGGAAGAGCGAAAACCCTTTGTCCACAACTTGCGAGATTTTCATGTTACGATCCTCCTCTTTGGTACGGTAGCTCCTAGATGATACTTACTGCAAGAGCAAGCCGTTCTGGGTTACGAGCTGCGTAGACGCGGAGCGGTGAGGCAGCGCGCATGAGGAGGGTTTCCCTCCGTAGGCGACTGCGATAGCGAAGCGGTAGCGCGGAAGGAGCGCGTCACCCGAAGGGCTTGTCGTCAGACATCGCCACACTCACACCCTCGCTATATAAAGCTTTGGCAGTAGTTAATCTCACATCTTGCACCACCGTCTTGTTGCGAAAATCAAAGCCCAAAAAGCTTGTGATTTCGTAGGGTGGGCACTGCCCACCTTACCCTTATTGAGAAGGTGCAAGATCTGAGTAATCCAATTCCTGCACTCCCACCTGTCACAATCGCTGTTTTACCCGCTAACTGTAAATCTATTGCCATTACCTGTCTCCTATTTCAGCACGTATTTTGCCCTGCCCTAAGCGCGAAGACTGTGTTCACTACAATATTATACTGTAAATTGATAAAGTAACTGTAAATTATATATAGTTGAGGATAATATCACGAAAAACCTCAATAAGCAAGCTATCTGCTGCCAAAATTTGCCATGCCATTACAAAAAACTTTCGCTCCACAAACAGATAACATTATTCAACAAATTGAATACTACCGCGATAGAATAAGTGAATACGATCAACGGATAATGGTCGTTTCAGACTTGTAGGGGCATGGCGGTCGCGCTCTTGATTTAAAAAATCAAACGTTGAGGCGCTAGAAATACCTACTCGTACCTAATGATTTCTGTCAATGCGTAAGTCCTAATATCTTTATAATTAAAGGTTTACCTATCAAATGACACATATATTTGAACCACTCACTATTGGTGCAGTCACGAGTCGGAATCGCATTGCTGTTTCACCGATGTGTCAATATTCCAGTACAGATGGCTATGCCAATGATTGGCATTTGGTTCATCTGGCTAGTCGTGCGGTTGGCGGTGCGGGTATAGTCTTGACAGAAGCAGCGGCGGTGGAACCACGAGGACGTATCAGTCCGCAAGATTTAGGGATTTGGTCAGACGGACATATTGAAGAGCTTGCCAAAATTGTGAAAGTGATTCACAATTTGGGAGCGATCGCAGGCATTCAACTCGCTCATGCTGGGAGAAAAGCCAGCACTGCACCACCTTGGGAAGGGGGAAAAATCCTGGATGAATCAAAAGGTGGTTGGCGTCCGGTGGTTTCTAGTAGTGCTATTTCTTTTAGCGAACATCACCCTGTTCCTCAAGCCTTAGATATTGGTGGAATTCAAGAAATTATTACTGCTTTCGTGCAAGCAGCTAAACGTTCTGTTGAAGCAGGGTTCAAGGTGATTGAAATTCATGCAGCTCACGGCTACCTCTTGCACCAATTTCTCTCACCTTTGAGTAACCACCGCGACGACGAGTATGGAGGTAGTTTTGAAAACCGTACTCGCCTGCTAAGAGAAGTCGCTCAATCAATACGAGCAGTTTTACCGGAAGGTTATCCCTTGTGGGTGCGAATATCAACAACTGATTGGGCAGAAAATGGTTGGGACATCGAACAAAGTATCGCGCTTGCAGATAAACTCAAATCATTGGGTGTGGATTTAATTGATTGCTCAAGTGGCGGCACTTTACCGAATGTAAAAATTCCCTACGGTGCTGGTTATCAAACTCAGTTTGCTTCGAGAATTCGTAGTGAGGCAAATATTCTCACCGGTGCTGTAGGCTTGATTACAACTCCAGAACAAGCCGACCATATTATCCGCACTGGTCAAGCTGATATTGTATTGCTAGGGCGAGAGTTGCTACGCAATCCTTACTGGGCATCATACGCTGCTAAAAAGTTAGGACAAGATAAAGTTTGGCCTGTTCAATACGATCGCGCTTGGTTATGAACGAGCGGCTACACCGCATTGTTAGACTACATTTATTTTTTTAAACACGAGGACAGTCATGAGTTTCGATACTATTGACGACCAACTGAAGTATTGGGATAGCCTTGGTTTAACAAAAACCTTCTATCATCCTGTTAACTTTGAGTGTTTGGAGAAACTTCTCAACCAGGATGCAAGAATTCTTGATTACGGTTGCGGTTAGTATTACTCTTCGACATCACGATCAAACTTGGATTGAATTCCTTATATCAGGATTGGAACAAGTAAAGTTTGAGGAATTTGATGCTGTAACTATGAACAGTAACTGTGCTAGAGCATTTCAATTGTTTGCACGTAAACCTACGACGTAATCTCCTTGCTATTGATGTAAGCGTCGTTTTCAGTAAACAAAGGCACTCACACTATAGTAGTCTGTCAACGCACATCTTTCACCTACACCCTATAAGGGTGAGGCTATACAAACAAAGCTCCGAAGTTCCCTACGGCGGGAAACCCGCCTTCTCCCAAGGGGAGACGCTGCGCGAACAGGACTTCTCTCTGCCTACGCAGGCTAATAACCTTTATTTTGCGTTTTTTTGAAAAAAATATATGTTTATTAAAAACGCAAACTTTCAGTATTAACACGTTGGTGCAAGATATGAGTCAACCCAAAAATCGCAGGTGAAGGCAACTTCCAACAACTATGTAGACTTGTGTACGATCGCTTGCTTTTTACTGCCGTTTGTGCAAAAGTCTTATTCAAGAGCTATTAACTACGGCAATTTGATAAACTTTAAGTAATTTAAAATTAGACATCAAGAAACCACATGTAGTTGTAGTCGTGCAATCGTTTGGAAAGAACGATGTTAACAGATTCTCAAGGACTGGCAGTCACCACTGACTCATCAGAAGCCTTGAATGCCATAAATGAATTTTTCGAGCAATTACTCAGTGTCGGAGGGAGCATCCCCCGAAGGCGAATAGCCCTCAGACTGGAAGTCTGGGGCTACACAAACAAAGCCTGCCGTCGCAGGCTCTATATAAGTCCGCCTGCGCGGACTTTGTTCGGGTAGCCGCGACTTTAGTCGTCAGGTATTTTTTCCGGCATTGGGATGCACCCGTGTCGGAAACAATGCCCAAGTTATCCTGAAGGCAGTTGAGGCAGCTCCAGATTGTGGGCTTGCCAATGCTCATGCAGCAGCTTTTTATTTGTTTTCTTTAGTTAACCGATGAAACTTATATTACCTGTAGAAGTGGCTGAGGAACTCATGCCTCATTTACCTTCTGATACAGCAGTTGTACGAGTGAATAGTGAAGGCAATATAGACGGCGATGCTACTGATGCTGAAGTTTATTTTAGTTGGTTTTTTCTCAAGCCTAATATCTTACATAAAGTCTTGGCAGCAGCGCCTCAACTGCGTTGGCATCATGCACCCAACGCGGGTGTCAATCACATCCTCACACCCATTTATTTAGAACGCAATCTCACCCTGACCAATGGTGCGGGAGTACATGCTATTCCGATCGCTGAATTTGTCATTGCTTATATGCTAGCTCATGCCAAGAAGTTACGCCAACTGTACACTTTTCAGGCAGAACATCGCTGGCAAAGAGGTTTTCAAACCCAAGATTTGTGGGATGCTACGCTGTTAATTATTGGTACAGGCGGTATTGGACAAGAAATCGCTGCCCGTGCTAAACCCTTTGGAATGCGAATTTATGGAAGTCGCCGTCACCCGGAACCTTTACCCAACTTTGATAAAGTCGTGGGTGCAAATGAATGGCGATCGCTCCTCTCGTCAGCCAATTATGTCGTCATTGCTACACCTTTAACCAGGGAAACTAAGGGGTTGATCGATGCAGAAGCACTGCACTCAATGCGTCCCGATGCCTATCTGATCAATATTGCTCGTGGTGCAGTTGTAGATGAACCCGCTTTGTTGGAAGCGCTGAAAGGAAACCAGATCGGAGGTGCCGCTTTAGACACCCTTTTTACGGAACCGCTGACACCAGAAAGTCCATTTTGGTCCCTTAGTAATGTTTTTGTTACGCCCCATTGTTCCGGTCATTCCCCAAGAGTGAAAGAGCGATCTTTAGCCCTTTTTCTCGACAATTTGACACGCTATCGTCACAATCAGCCTTTACGTAATGTCGTAGATAAAAACGCTGGCTACTAAACAATTCAGATACCGATACTCACAATCTCCTGCACAGAATAGTAGTTTTTTTTTTTAAATACAAACATCCTCAAATCAGCTTGATGAAATACGTCAATTTGCCGCACATTACCTGGGTCGGTGGGCATTGCTGAAGATTACCTGAACGGCTGAAAGTCGATACTGAACCAATGTTCTAACCACCGCGCACAAGAAGCACAGATAACTGCTGTTTGACTGTTTTGCTCAAATCCTTCGCCGTTTGGGGTTCAATTTTCCGCTCATTGGTACGGTGACCCCATAATTACTCATCAGAAAACAATGATTCCAAATCTCGACAACCGCTTGCTACACGAGTTACATTAATCCCATCTTCTTGAGGGTAGTAAAACACAATATAATCATCTACAACAAACCCACGTAGATTTGGTACAAGTCTTCCATAACTTTTCCCCATATTAGGAAAACTAGCTAATAACTTACACTTTTTCCGTATATCATCAAAAAGCTTGCTAGCAGCTTTAGAGTTATTGCGAACAATATATTCACAAATTTCATCTAAATCTTGGATTGCTTCATCTGAAAATGAGTAATTGCTCATCCTTCCGACTCCTCAGCAATTTTACGTATTTTCTCTTGTAACCGCGCAAAAACTATCTCACCATCTGTAACTCGTCCTTGTGCGATTTGTTCGGTTCCAACTGCAATTTTCTGCCGCAATTCCTCCAACCTTCTTTCTCTTTCTTCTAGCAGCTTGAACGCTTCATTGATGACATCATCAGCATTAGTAAATCGACCGCTAGCCATTTGTGCTTGAATAAATTGCTCTTGTTCGGGTTTAAGTTGGATGTTCATATCTTTTACCTTTACATAATTAATACCATTACCCTAGTTCTAACAATTTTTCCACAGGAACTGCAATTTTTTCTTTCAAGAAAGCGCGCTCTCGGTATTCAATATCTTCATGTTTGCGGGCAATTAGGAGAAATCACGATAATAACCAAATAGGATAGTTGATGTAACCTTTCACGGGATTCCGAAATAAGTACGATCTAGTCAGAAACTCTCGTGCCTGAAACCTTTTACTTCCTCATTCTCAGAAGACTTCACTGTAACTCCTGCATATCGCTGTAATAGAGTTACTGCCTGAAGTGGTTCAAAAATTGCTCCTCGTAGCTGCTCCAAGCTTACCTGTAAATCGTCTATTTTTGAGCCTCGGAAATCAGTACCTGTCAGTTTAGCCCCGGAAAGAAGTACATTACGCATATCACAGTTGAGGAAAACAACATTAGAGAGGTCAGCGTCTTGAAAATTAGTATCCTCTAAGACGCAGTTTTCAAATCGAACAGCCTTAAACTTTGTAAACTCAAACTGTGCGAACTTGCCATGACAATCTTTAATTAAAGTATCCTTAACCTGGGATTTTACCATCTGAAAGCCTAGCAGTCTACAATCAATAAATTCAACTTTATTGAGACTGGCTTTGTCCCACTCAGTATTAGCAAAATCACAGGAATCGAACCGAATATCGCTCAAATCCAACCGGGGAAATTGAGCTTCAGACATTATAACATTTTGGAAATATGCCTGGTTAATGGTTACTGCTCTAGCACCACTAAGTTTACAGTTTGACACCCAAATATTTTTATAAGAATCTAGCTCATACAGCTGACCCTCTGGTAACATCTCAGCACTTGTTTTCTCTGGGAGTTCAGGTTGTTCTATAAACCTATTTTGCTTTAGGCGTTTTCTAGCCATTGGTTTTTTGTAAGCAATCAGCTATCAGCAATTAGCTATGAAAGGAATCCTGTACACTTTTAGACTAAAACTGTTATATTATAACTCGAACTTGCTGATAGCTCAAAACTACGGGCTGAATGCTTACGGTTTTTTGTAATTTTTTAAGTTGGTTTTTACCCTTGAGTTCCATCCCTCAAGCGTGGAAAAGCGTTTGAGCTTAAAGCATTGAGCAAAAAATGTTAGGCATGGAGCTTGCTTGTTGGGGTTATCTATATAGCAATCCGATTTGATTTTTGAAAAAATCTCAGTGGTCTGTCCGTGTGTGTTAGCGCAGCGTAACGCACCATCCCAAGCTTTCGGTGCGTTACGGACTTCGTCC
>CAZZYE010000026.1:0-20671 GCA_964658145.1 uncultured Stigonema sp. | reverse complement strand
GGGGGGATCAAGCCTTAACTGAATCGCGGTGCGTTACGGCGCAGAAAGTTAGGGTGTAAGTAAAAAGTTACCTTTTTCTCTGCGCCTAACACACCCTACTTGAAAAATAAAATCAGGAATTTAGTAACAATGACATCCAAGATAGCAGAAGAATTGGGGCGTTTATTTGAAGTTGGATTTAATATTGGAATTCTTGCCTATATTAAAGATAAGCAAATTAAGCACTGCTTTGGGGACTTGTATCTTCAGGAATTGCAGCAGCTAAAGTTTCCCAAAATGCTACAGCAAATTGTGAACCAAGTGATCGGCACCCTCGAAAGAGAGATGGTGCAGAAATGGAGTGCGTTTTTTCTCCAAAAAGGTTTTCTTTCTGGAGTAAATTTTTTTGGGGAATACATCCAATCTATAGGTTGGAGTGAGACATTTAAGTTAAAAAATGTAGAAATTTTGTATTACCAATGTAGGTTTAGTGGCGATAACAGCATAGGAACTTATGAGAAGAAGAATACGACGCAGTGGTTTAGAGAAGTATTGCGCCAATTGGATAATTTAAAAGAAGATGAGATTGAGCTATATATTGAACGATATATTTGGCAAGACTTAGATATAGGGAAGAAAGGGGAGTTTGTGAATGCAGATACTTTAATGCTGCTGCGAAACCGTAGACAGATTAGGGTTCTCTGTGTAGATTTATCTGTGTTTTCTATTAAGTTAGATGAAGAGGTAAAAAATCTCGATTATATAGAAATTATCCGGAGTTTATTAATCAGAGATATTAGCTATTTACGCTCAAAAAGTGTTTTTTCTGAACTTCGCATAGATACGGAATCTTTAGGTTTAGAATTTTATGAAGATTTAAAGAGTTACTTTACTGCTTTTAAATATAGGGATAAGGAAAGTACCAAATTAATCCAGGCTGCTGGCTATGCCTATAGTTTCTATGAATTTCTGCAAGAAACTGGCATGATAAATGATGAAGCGCCAGTGGTGTTGAATGCTGTGGGATATAGCGATCGCGGACTCAGCGCCATGTCAATCCGCCGAGAAAATTTAGAAGTCTTGAAAACTTGCTATGACATTTACAAACATGACTCTAGCGGTAAAGAAATTAACGATGCACGCAAGCAGGTTTTAAATCGCATCAAGCGCAGCGCCTATGGAAGTTTTGCCAATGGTAAAAATTTTATCGATGCTCTTTTAGCAATTCCTCCTAACGATACAACCATTATCACTCATCAAGAGCAGGTAAATGGGTTTTTCAATTCTGTCGGTGAGGTTCCCCAAGAACTGATGAGTCAACTGGGGTTAACTGGAAATATGAACCTGCGACAAGCCCATGCAGAACTGATTAAAAAAGCGCTGGTGTCTGAAGATACCTATATATTTTTAACTGGCAATCCTGGGATTGGTAAAACTACTGCCATTGTAGAGTTTCTTAAAAATCATATAGACGAGGGT
This sequence comes from uncultured Stigonema sp., assembly GCA_964658145.1. Lineage (GTDB taxonomy): Bacteria > Cyanobacteriota > Cyanobacteriia > Cyanobacteriales > Nostocaceae > Stigonema. The sequence continues at coordinate 19,213 of CAZZYE010000026.1, read as the reverse complement.
TTTTTATTCTTTTATGTTAGCCCCAGAAAACAAGTCAACCTAGATATCATTGAGAAATTTAAAGAAGAAACAGGTGAATTGTGCGATCGCCGGATATTAGCCATCAACACCCATAGTAACCTGATTACAGATAACTTCGGAGCATACACAGTTCAATACCTTTGTAATCAGCGTCAGGGAGATTTTTCTGCACAGTCTGTGAACTTCCGTGATAGTAGGTGTATTTAACCACGGGGACGCCGTTCTGACAGGCTTGACAGACAAACAGAGGATGTGATTCAAGATAGTGGAAAGAATTGTAGAGGTGCTTTAAATAGTATTTGCGAGGCTATATCCACAATTGTCGATCGCGAACTTTCCAATAATATCGTCGCTACTGTTTGTATCCAGTCTTTAAAGAAAACCTATAGTGGCGACACTTTAAAGCATTTTGAGAAAATTTTTAGAAACGCCTACAATGAAAGAGAAAATTTAGTCATTCCTGCTGGGATGAAAAACATCTCTAGTAGAATAAAGCATCTATTCATCATGATCGATGAAATCACAGGTGATGATGGTGGTGTAGAGTTCTTAGATGGTATTAGCACTATCTTGTCCAAGTACCAATTGATGCTTCCACAGCATGGGTTTAACACAAAGGTGATTATTGCAGACGCTTCTATTGTTGACAAAAATGTTATAAATCAACACCTTTCCGATAAATCACCAGAACCAGAGAAGATATATTTCCGTAGGGCTGCAGATACCTTTCAACCTCTTTCATATGAACCATTTAAATTTAAAAATTTACCAGCAACTGTCATCAATGCTAACTCCTACCCAGCTAGAAGTTTATCCATTACTTACAAAGTCATGGTGGAGTCTTGTAAGTTTAGCGAAGAGATACGCCTTCAGCGTCATAATAGTCTAATAAAAAACATTCAAAAAGAGATTTTCACAGATATAGAAGCTTTTTTAAATCGGTCAGATGTTGACCAAGTCATAGTATATATTCAAGATAAACAAAGATTAGCAGAACTGCTCAATCAAATTCAAAATCAGCGGGAATTTCAGCAGTTTAAAGATTACATAGAAATTCATGCAAATATTTCCGAAGAAGAAAAAGAGAAAATTAACAGGTATAAAAATGATGTTAAAATAGTTTTTATGACCGCGTCTGGGAGTAGGGGTCTATCTTTTCCCAAGGCTAGACATATCTTAGTAGAAATTCCTGGATTTCAGATTGAGAAAAACCTGATGGAAGTGATCCAGGTAATTTACAGAGGTCGTGGGAATGATGAAATAGACAATCAGGACAAAGAGCTAGTTTTTTATTTAGCAGAACGATCTGTGTATTATCAAGAAGACACTGAGAATCAGCAGTTGTCTTTACAGGAAAGTGTGCTGAGTCTGTTGAATATTTTATTGATTTTGAAAGCCTCAATCATGACCAGAATTTTTGGTCATGGCAACATAGGTAGGGATAAGTTTATCATTATACCAATAGGCGGCAAATCGGTATTTGCTGTTGGTGAAACATTCTCTGCTCAAATGGCAAACCTGATCGGTCAGTTAAAACAGGAACATAAGAGAAATAGGAGCAATGTTCTAGTAGAAAAGGTTTACACAAGTTTAGAACATCTGCTGGAAACAGCGGAATTTGTTGTCAGGGATAAAACTGAGTCTAATTATCTGGCTCTCAGAAAGTCTTTTAACAGCCAGTTTACCCAGATTTGTCATAGCTTAGATAAGTTACTAGACTTTGGCAAAATTGAACTTGGCTATATTAGTGGAAGTCTGCTACTAGTCAAGATTGCTAACAGTACTTTAGAAGAAACTTACTACATGCGGGTGCTGGATATAGCAACCTACGCCAACGAGGAACTTTGGCAAAATATGCAGCAGATTAGTCACCGCAAATCTTACCCAGAAAGTTTGCGTACTGCTATCAAGGATGCAATAGAGTTAGTGAAAAAACTGAGGGATGGGGTTAACAAAACACAGAAACTTGAGCAGAATAGCCAGCGATCGGATCAGTATTATGCTTTGCCATTATTTGCATTTATTAGTGGCGAGGTAATGAAAGACTATTTTGCCAATGAACCCAATGAACCAGAAGATCAACGCTTCCGCAGTATTCTCGCTACATATATCCGTATGCTGTACCCTGTAGGCAATATTTTGCCTATTGGTAATAAGTATAGAGATTTCCCATTTGTGGTTTTTAGAAGTTACAGCTTAGAAGAGATTAGAAAAAAGAGTTTTACGGACAAGTATTTGTTAACTTCCAATGAGTTGAATGTACTAAATTTGATTCTTTCTCAAAAAATGACTTAGTTATCGCTCTTATATGATTATGAAACCCCGACGACTGGAAGTCGCGGCTACACAAACAAAGTCCGCCTTCGCGGACTAATCTGAAAATAGGGTTTCAAATTTAATAGGAACGAGAGTCATAAAAGTCGCGGCTACACAAACAAAGTCCGCCTTCGCGGACTAATCTGAAAATAGGGTTTCAAATTTAATAGGAACGAGAGTCATAAAAGAGCGCTAGGGAGTTTCGTCAGCGCGGAAGATACCACTCTCGCCGTCGGCTAATGTGGCGAAAAATACAATCTGTTGGTTATTGTTCAGCCCCCTAGAGGCAAACGTCAGGCTGGTGACAGTAGAACCAAGGAGAGAATCACCTGTAGCAATCACTTTGTCAGTTACTGGATTAGCGCCGATGAAAATGCCTTGACCACCTGCATTCAGTCTAGCTGCAAAAGCTACTGTTCCCTGGTTATTAATCGCAACATTACCAAAGCTTTTGAACGCATCACTAGTGTTGACAATTGTAGTTAGCAACCCGTCACTACTTTTAGTGAAGATGCCTGCTCCTCCTGTAGTCAAATTTGCTACAAATGCTACTGTACCAGGGTCATTGATCGCTACTGTACTGAAGCTAGCAAAGGTGTCATCTTGCAGCGAAATCGGCGTGAAAACTCCTTGAGTGCTAACGCTGGTGGTAAAAACGCCCACCACTGTCTGGAGTCCCGGTCTAGTGATGTCGCCCTCCGCTGCCTGGAAGCCTGGTTGAGTGGCATCTATGAGAATCGGACCTGAAAAAGCTACCGTTCCCGCGTTATTAAGGGAGGGATTACTAAGTGGTCTTTGAGAGAAATCGCCTAGGCTATTATAAGCAAGGGAGGTTATTTGCTCACCGTTGATAGCATATAAGCTACATTTAACCTACCCCAATTACCCGCAAAAGTTGATTTCCACCTTTCTGAAACTCATAGGGAACTTGTCTAATCTCTACTAAGTAACCTTGGGCTTCTAATTTCCGCATTACAGGTTGCAACAAAGGTGAAGTTTCTCCCGTCATGTTCACCAATAAGGGAAAGATGCGAACTTCTGTTGCAACCCGGCACATCTGTACGATCGCCGCTAGATGAAATTCCATTGATAGCTGGTCTGAGTACGTAAATAACAAGTGAGAACATAATGCCAGGTCAAACTGTCCTCGTTCAAATGACAAGTTCGGCAGTTCCTCTATGACGTAACGCCCCTCTTGTAGTCCCTGGGTAAAGTCTGCTAAAAAGGAGCGCATTGTTGCCATGCGAACCTGACATAAATTTTCAGGAGTCTGCATCGTTGTCCAAACAAACTTTTGCCGATTAGCTTCTACACCCTTTAAAACTACCTGAAAGGTTTCCTCCATTCGCCTTTCAATCTCACTTGCTGAAAACTCGTAGATTGGGTCACAAGAAATAACCCTATGCCCAAGCTGCGTCATTTCAGTATTGAAACTAGCAGGACCACCTGCACAATCAATAATTTTGCGTTGTAGGTCATCAGCAGTCAGGTCAAACATCTGAATATATTCCTGGAGAGAACGACCCCAAGGAACAACTTGCTCAAGCCTTAATCCCATACATTTTTCCCTCGCGATCGCACTGCATCATTCTCGCACTATTTAATATCGCCCTGTTTTTCTTGTGGTAGCAGGCATCCTTGCCTGCTAATTAGGCGGGCAAGGATGCCCACCCCACAAGATTAGATTATTTTTTTATTGGAATACTCTTAGCATCACACAGATGATATGAACCAGATATTTGAGAGACAATGGTAGTGAGAGAATCAGGTTTTTGCAATGGAAGACACAACGAACACAATTGAGAACGAGACTGAAGAAAATGCTGAAGCGATCGCCACAGCGAAAGCGATTACAGCAAATATCAGTCGGGTAAACCACAATATAACCGTAGGGGCGCGGTTTCCGCGCCCTTACAATGTGGTCAATTCAATTGAAAACTGCTGTAAAATCCAAGAGCAAATCAACCAGCACCTGAAACAATTATCCCTGGAACGTCTGCAAGTCGTCGCTGACTTTGTAGCTTACCTAACAGATAAGGAAAGTAAGGAAGCAACTCAGGAACTTCAGGAAATTCCAGGGTTTGTTGAATCCTTTGCCAGAGGAAATATTGACATTTCGCATATGTCGTATCACGCTTTTTGAGCAACTCAAAAGGAAATATTGACTTGTATAACATCGACCTGAGCGAAGAGGAAACATGGAAAACACAATGAACCCAATTCAGAACGAGACTGAAGAAAACATTGAAGCGATCGCCATAGCTAAAGCGATTGAAATCCAAGAGCAAATTAACCAGTACCTGAAACAGCTATCCTTAGAACGTCTACAAGTCGTGGCTGACTTTGTAGCTTACCTAGCAGATAAGGAAAGTGAGGAAGCAACTCAGGAACTTTTGGAAATTCCCGGTCTTCTGGAAATGATCGAGAAGAATCGAGAAACTACTTCCAAGGATCGCTTAGTGAATTGGAGAGCAATTCGCGTGCGATGTATGAAGTAATTTTGTATCCTGATGCCCAGAAATTCTACGTTGCGGCAGACAAAGCGATCGCCAACAAGATTGCTCAATGCCTCATACAGCTAGAGCAAAATCCTCGTTTTCACCCAAACATTAAATCCCTTAAGGGAAACTAAGTAAGTATGCAAAAATATACAATGTCATTGCGTAGGCGGAACGCCTTCCCGTTCGCGCAGCGTCTCCGACAGGAGAAGGGTACGAAGTGAAGCAATCCCAAACCCCTGCGATTGCTACTCTGCGGGAAGCCCCCTCCGGGGTCTACATTCCGCTTCGCTCCATTCGCGGCGGACATTGTATATAGCGGTTCTCTTTTGAATCAAATACAATTTATGCATAGGGTAATAATTACGAATTACGAATTACCAATTACCGAAGAAAGGCATTCGCGCATTCGTCAGAAGGCATTCGGGAAGAGATTTAAGGATGTGCTCTTCGGCACTGGGTAATCGCGCCCCTAACTTTAGTTATGAAAAACTAATATAATATGTATTTCGAGACGCGCAGCGCTCTTAAATACTGCGTCCTTACGCTCATCCCCTGAATTTATTTATGGGGATTCCTTCTGACGAATGCCTTCGTACTTCTGCCTTCTTAAGAATTATTGTGACTCGTGGGAAAACAATTATGAGCCTAGTCATCCCAGATGAAATCCTTCAAGCTTCAAATATGTCGGAAGCTGAGTTACTGCAAGAAATCGTGCTGATGCTATTTCAACAAAAGAAAATCAGTATTGGCAAAGCCAGTCGCCTACTAGGAATGAATCTGATCCAGTTTCAGCATCTCGTTGCTAACCGTGATATAAACATCCACTATGATGTAGAAGACTTCAGAGCAGATGTGGCAACCCTCAAAAAACTGGGTCGTTTATGACCATCGTCAGTAACACCTCGCCCATCAGTAACTTGGCTGCCATTGGTCAATTATCACTGCTTCAGCAAGTTTATAGTCAAGTTACCATTCCTCAAGCTGTTGCCAATGAGATTGCCAAGGTAGCTAAAATTTATACGCAAGCAGCAGCCGTGCCGACTCTATCCTGGATTACAGTTCAAGTAGTTAGTGACACTACAAGAGTGCAGCAGTTGCGAACAAATTTAGATGCAGGGGAATCAGAAGCAATTGCTCTAGCACTGGAAATAGATGCAGAATTACTACTGATTGACGAACAATTGGGTAGAAAAATTGCTATTAACGAGGGGCTGAATATTACTGGATTGCTAGGTGTTCTCTTAGAGCCAAAGAGCAAAGGGTTGATTTCGACGATTAAGCCGATTATGGATGATTTGATTGTACAGGCGAAGTTCAGAATCAGTTCGCAGCTTTACGCAGAGGTTTTACTACTAGCTGGCGAATGAGCGTAGACGTAGAGCGGCTTGTTGTCAGATTTTGCAGGCGATCGCACTTTTATAGCGGTTCTCATCTGAATGAGGTACAGATTTATCTGCGTCCATCTGCGGCTTTTAAATTCTTAATGTACTGCACCCAATTGAAAACCTCTATAAGTTTTGGTGCAAGGAGAGTTTGAAGGGCGATCGCTTTGTGAGTATATCAGTATCAGGAAGTACCCTTTTATTTTGCAGTACCAATATTATCGCACAGATGGCTGTCGCTCTCACTCACATTAACGTTAGTTTTCAGACTAGCTTAAAGGCAAACTCCACTTCTCTCCCAGCTCCTAGGGCATCGTAAAATGCTACGGCAAAGGTAACTGCTGCCTTATCCCCAATTGTCCGATTCATGCCAATCACATAGTCGATGTGTTGGCTAATTGCTTCCGCCTGCACCTCTGAGTAGCAAGCATTCAGCAGCACACACTCCACTCCCTCTGTGGCGAACAACTCAAACATACTGGAAAGCGCATTTGCCTGTATAAACGCTGTTTGCCCAGTATCATCCTCCAAAACAATACCATCCTCCCCAGCACCATGCCCGCAAAAGTGAACAATTTGGGGCTGAGTGTCTAGGATAGCCCGGTAGAAATCGCGCGATCGCACTGCCCATTTCTGCTCTAGCTTGAACAGATCCCGCTTGTTTGCTCGTCGCAATCCCTCATCAATCTCCCTTACCTCTTCATCAAGTCGTAGCTGAGACGTATTTCTAGGATTTGCTGCTAAGAGCAAAATTGTCTTGACACGCATGTTAATACTCACTTCAAGAGCTTAGCGAAATTGCCAAAACTTACGTATTGGTAAAGATAAAAAAATGTATAAATAAGTCAGAGAAGGTTATTCAAGGGAACTTTTATACTTAATATTTAATAGATGAAACAAAGCAGGCATTACCTTATAGTGTTGCTTGATAAAATCCTCGTCACTCTGGGGAATACGACCTGCAAGAAAAATTAGCTCCTCTGTCTTTTTCATAAATAAATCGCGTAGCTGCCTCGCGTTGCGGGGCAGTCTATTCGCAAGTACCCTCAATTACGAATTACGAATTAGTAATTATTCGGTCATCCCTGAGCAACCAGCATAGCGTTGACGTGCGTGAAAATTCGGTCTAACTCTCCAATTGCCTCTAGTTCCATCACTTCTTCTGATGTCAGCAAATCAGCTTTTTTGCGTTCTAGAAGGTCTTCCATCCGCACCTGGAGTTCATCATCAAATTTAAACAGATTAAAACTGTCTACCTTTTCAACTCTAATGCTGCCAAGTAAGGATGAAGGTTTGCTAATGACTGGAGTCATAATTTTTAGGCAATACTTCTATAGCTCTGGCATCTATTTTAACGCTACATTAAAGCTCAACGTTATAGTTGGCTTTTTTTTAACCCCGAATCCGTAAGCCTAATTGCGCTAATGTGTTTTGCTTTTGAAAAGCGAAAGCTACAAAGCGCTACATTAAAACTAAACATTCCAGCCCTCTGCCATGATAGCCAGTACCGCCAACTACGAAATTACCTGGGAAAAGCTACCAGATGACTTTGTTCTAGACGATGAACCAGTGGACAATATTAATCAACCATCCCTTGCCGCAGCTTTAACCGAAAGTTTGCAAATTGCTGGTAAGCTACCAGCTAATGCCCTTACCACCAGTAATTACGGCATCTGCGCCACGGTGAATCAAAAGATAGTGGTGAAAGCCCCAGACTGGGCATATGTGCCTGCTATTAAGGTATCACGGGAAGAAGTCAAACGTAGTTACACACCCCGACTTCAAGGCGATATACCAGTGATTGTGATGGAATTTCTCTCTGATACTGAAGGCAGTGAGTATTCCATCAAGCCTACCTACCCTCCAGGTAAGTGGTTTTTCTATGAACGAGTTCTAGAGGTTCCTAACTACGTAATTTTTGAACCTGATTCAGGAGAACTAGAAGTTTATCAATTGGATGATGACGGACGGTATCAGCTAAGCAACCCCGATAGTAATAACCGTTACTGGATTGCCGAAATGGGGCTTTTTCTGGGAGTATGGCAAGGAACCAGAGAAAATCGTACAGGTTACTGGTTACGATGGTGGGATGATAATGAGAAACTTTTGCTTTGGGGTTCAGAACGAGCGGAACGATTAGCAGCACAACTCAGAACTGCTGGAATTGAACCAGAGATTTAAAACTAGCGATCGCTTGATATGACAACTACACTCCACCAACCTATCACCTTAGCAGAGTTCCTCAAACTTTTAGAAACAGAGCCTGCTAGTGAATTTATCGATGGTCATATATACCAGAAACCTATGCCACAAGGCAAACACTCCCGACTACAGCTTAAACTATGCGATGCAGTTAATCAAGTAGCCGAGGAGCAACAGATTGCGTTAGCTTTCCCAGAATTACGCTGTACTTTTTGTGGGCGGTCAATTGTGCCAGATGTAACTGTGTTTGCTTGGAACCGGATTCCTTTTGACGCTGATGGGGAAGTGGAGAATGCCTTTGAGATTTATCCTGATTGGACAATTGAAATTCTTTCGCCTGAACAGAATACAACAAAAGTTATCAGGAATATCCTCCACTGCCTGAAACATGGTACTCAGTTAGGGTGGCTAATTGATCCAGATGAACGCTTGGTGCTGGTATTTCTGCCAGGACAGCAGCCATTGGAGATGACTGATAGTGATAGATTAGCTGTGCCGGAATTTTTGCAACTACAACTGACTGTTGCACAGGTGTTTGGATGGTTAAAGGCAGGAAAGTAGGGAATGCACACAGAAGGCAAAGCCTTTGCGATCGCGCCTGAAGATCCCCCCAACCCCCCTTAAAAAGGGGGGCTTGATTCTCTTCCTACCCCCTTTTTAAGGGGGTCGCCGCAGGCGGGGGGATCAAAAGTTTGGGGGAGAAAAGTCTGAACTGAACTGTATTGACTTATAAGGCAAATCCTCCCCCCTCTCCGCTTCGGAGAGGGGCTGGGGGAGAGGTTCATCGCAAACAGCGAATCGCTTCTAAAAGACCCTTAGCTTTATTTAACGTTTCTTCATATTCTTTCTCAGGGTCAGAATCGGCAACTAAACCCGCACCTGCTTGCACAATCAGGGTATTATCCCTGAGAACCATTGTGCGAATTGCTATAGCACAATTTAATTGTCCTTCAAAATCGTAATTTCCATAAACACCAGAGTATACACCACGACGAGAAGGTTCCAACTCATGAATAATTTCCATCGCCCGAATCTTAGGTGCGCCGCTGACTGTGCCTGCTGGGAAGGAAGCTTTGAGTAAATCCCATGCCGTTTTACCTGGTGCTAGTTTGCCCACAACATTGCTCACAATGTGCATCACATGCGAGTAGCGCTCAATCACCATTAATTCATCCACTTTCACCGTGCCACTTTGGCAAACGCGCCCCAAATCATTGCGCCCTAGATCAACCAGCATAACGTGTTCAGCAATTTCCTTAGGGTCTTGGAGCAAATCAAGAGCTAACGCTGCATCTTCCTGTGGCGTCTTACCTCGTGGGCGTGTCCCAGCAATTGGGCGTACCGTTGCTATCACTCCGCCTTCTGGATCTTGTTCGGCTTTCACCATCACTTCCGGACTGGAACCGATGATTTGCCAATCGTGGAAGTGAAAGTAAGCCATGTAAGGCGAAGGATTAATCTGGCGCAGGGAACGGTAAAGGGCAAAGGGGTCACCAGTGTATTCTGTGGTTAGTTGCTGGGAAATAACAACTTGAAAAATATCTCCAGCTTTGATATAATCCTTCGCCTTTTGGACGCTCGCACAAAACTCCGCTTGCGTAAAGTTACTCTTATACTCCTCTACTCCCCCTACTTCCGTACAGACGTTCCGCCGGAACGTCTCTTCCCTACTCCCTGGCGGTGTCCATTCCAATACAGTATTTTGCGGCGACAAGGGTAGAGAGAGCTTGCTGACTAACTGGGTAACGCGATCACATGCTTGTTGATACGCCGCCTGTAGAGACTTTGTATCTTCCGTCTCTACATCACGCAAATCAGCATAGGCAACTGCCCAAATTTTCCGCTTCACTTGGTCAAAAATCAACAGGTTGTCTACCTGCATCCACAACCCATCAGGTAGATTTCGGTCATCATCTGTATAAATTGATACACGCGGCTCTATCCAACTAATCAACTCATAGCCCCAAAACCCAAATAAACCGCCAATTCCTGGTGGTAATTGGGGTAACTTTACTGGGTGATAAGGTTCTAGGCATTTGGCTAAAGCTGTAAAGGGGTTTCCCTCAAACACGACTTGCGAACCGTCGCGGTGTGTTTGGGTAGTGCTGCTGCCTCTTGCTTCTAAAATCCACAGCGGATCGCAACCTACCATACTATAACGTCCCAGTTTTTCCCCACCTTCTACCGACTCCAACAAAAAGCTATAGGGCTGACCCGCGCAAACCTTATACCAAGCCGATACTGGTGTATCCAAGTCGGCTATCCATTCCTGATACACTGGGACAAAGTTACCACCTTTAGCTAATTCTGAGAATTGGGCAAACTCGGGAAAAATCATAATTTCTGATTGGTAATTGGTTATGGGTAATCGGTAATGGGCAAAAAGGTGATTTTTCTTACCCCATTACCGATTACCCATTACCTATTATTAGTTATGGAACGTCGTATGTAGCTGTACCGCTAAACTTGACTTGTGCCTGACTGGGGTTTTGACCTATTCTGCGGTCGTTATAACGCACTTTCTCGCGACCTGGGTTCACTTTTTCTGGGAAGACACCATCAGATGGATGGATGTACTCAATCTCTCCGTTGGGATAAATCCGGTAAATTTTATAGTCTGTAATTTTCAATTTCCGGAGTTGCTGACCGCCAAGAAAGATCCCATATTCTTTACGTGCCAAGTACAGCAAGTTTTGCCCTTGCCGCATGATAGCAGTGCCACCTGTAGGCATTTCAAAAGGTTGTTCCTTAGGGCTAGTCCAAGTGATAGCGTACTTTTCTTGCTCAAATGCTTTTGTCAGTAAGCCGCCTGTGCTGCCACCAAATATTGGGGTTTGTCCAGAAAGTGTTTCTGCCATAAAGGTTTAACTCAACGTTTTTACGGCATCCTAACACTGCAATTAGGATCATGTTGCGATTGTGTTATAGACTGTAACAGTTTTTAGGGAATGGGGAATGGGGAGTGGGGAGTGCCACTCCCCACTCCCCACTCCTAACTCTTGTACGTAATGCTGGGCACAGTAAAGTGAAACTTACTGCCTTGGTTTTTGCCATCTGATTCTGCCCAAATCTCACCACCCCAGCCATTGACAATTTGGCGGCAAATTGCTAAGCCAAGACCAGTGCCACCAGTGGTACGGCGTAGCGCTCCTTCTTCTTGATAGAAGCGGTCAAAAACGACTTCCAGAAGATTGGGTTCAATACCGCGTCCGTTGTCAGCTATGGTGACCTCTACCATTTGATTGCGGTTGTAGTCACATCTAATAGTGATTTTTCCTTGTGGCGGTGTGAATTTGCAAGCGTTGTCTATGAGTTTGGCAAGCACCTCCACCAACCAATCACCGTCAGCTCTCACCAAAGGCAAGTTCTTGGCAATTTGAGTTGTGATTTTAGGCAGCTTTTGGTTAGCTGCGCGGGCGCGAATGCGGCTAAGTGCTAAATCCACACACTCTTGTAAGGTGAGAGATTCGGGATGCCATTCTACCCGCCCACTTTCCAAGTTGGAAAGAGTCAGGAAATCTTGCACGAGTTTCTGCATCCGTTCTGAGTCAGCAAGAGCTGTGTTTAGCATGACCTGCTGCAACTCCAAGGGCATATCTGGTTCACTGGCAAGGCTTTCTAGGCACACTCGAATCGTGGATAGGGGGGTGCGGAGTTCGTGCCCAGTAATAGCTATCAGGTTGCTGCGGGTGCGGTCAAGAGCTTCTAGCTGCTGGTTGAGGTCTTCTAGGTTGGCGTAAGCTTCTGCTTGAATAAGAGCTACTCCCACAGAGGTAGCGATCGCTTCCACCAGTTCAAATTCCCCAGGTTGCCACTCGTGCAGATGCTCATCGCAATAGTGTAACTCGACAATGCCTAATAATCGCCCCTGATACAAAACTGGTTCGATCAACCAAGAACGAATACTCAACCGACCAACCAGATCCGCAAGTGGTTTAGAATCGGTAATGCGATCGTCAGTCTGAGTATCGGCAACATAGATGCCTTCACCCTGTTGTACTACGGACTGAAACAGGGGATTGTTCTCCAAAGACCAAGGTTGCCCCAAAACAGATAAAACACCAGGACTCAAAAACTCGTGTTCAATCATCGCTTGGTCATCTGTTGCTTGAGCGCGGTAGATGAGACAGCGACAAGCCTCTAGGTTTTGTCCCAGTTCTTGCGCCGCCACTTTGAGAATTTCTTGGGGATTAAGCGATCGCCTGATGGCAGTACTAATTGAGTTGACCAAGCGTTCTTTGCGTGCTTGGGCAGCAATTGAACGGTAGGCTTTGTGCAATTTGTACTGACTTGCTTGCAGGTAAGTCACCAAGCGTTGTACAAAAGGGTCAGTGTCGATGTCGCAAGCATATTCAGTCAGCAGATCGGCACCTTCGGCACTTCTCGTCCGCCCGATGCCAAACCTCCGGCGTGCCTGCTTGATTTTCAGAGCCAATTCTGGTCGGTAAAGCGAAATCCTGTCTAATAGCAATTCGGCTACTTTTAGACTGACTCCCCGTTCTGCTGTCCAAATTCCCTCAAACCTTCGCGCCGTATCCATATCCACACCTGGGCTGAGATCTGGCAGTTGCTTATTTTTGGCTTGTGAACCAAGGCTTTCCCGGCAGACCAAGCAAGTGGCGTAGTTTTGGGCGATTACTACCAAATGCCACTCTTGACTTAAACCATCCTCAGGATGAAAAGCTATCTTTTCGTAGTGTTCCGAGCTGTTGGTGAAATCTGTTTCTGGTGCAGCTAATACGTATAATTGATTACTTCGCTGTGCTAGTCGTTCATACCGATGAGCTTCCTGGCGGTAAAATCGCTCTCTTTGGAAGCTAGCAATGACTAATGGCTGCTCTAAAGTAGCAGCCAAAACCTGATCTTCCATCGCGTGGGAAAGCGCCGTTAGTGAAGCCTTAAAATATAGCTGGGGCCGCAGGTTGGGTAGAGCCTGTAGCAGATCACTCAGCATGGAAGTTGAAATGCTGCTCATCAATGTCCTTAAGAGCCACTATTAAACAAAAGATCCACGTCACAGATGCATTGTACAAATTACAACGGGATCTTAAGTTAATGAGATAGTTGCAATATGTAAAGAATGGTAAATAGCAACTGAGAACATTGACGGTTGCTAACTCTGTGTTTTGGTAGTTAAACCTCTTGAGATCAGTAGGTAGGCACAAATAAAGTGAAAATAGGGCTGGCAGTACTACCTACCTTATAATAGAAGTGTATTGCTAAATATAGCCATTTCATGTAATATTACCTTATCAACGAATTTTAAAGTTTCTTAAAACTATGTGACGAATATCAAAATTCTAGCTTTTTCCTCACAGCAGTGAAGTCTCGAATAACTCCATTTGTGAGGTAGGATAAACTCAATAAAAGCCTTGATGTAGGGAGTGATTGGACAAAATTTTTCTACAGAAAAGCATAAGAAATCATTCCGTAATGCCTTCATCAGCAAGTGTACTTAACTTTAGTTCCAGCATCAGGGCTTGCAACAGTAAAAACAAGGCTTAGTATATTAGCCCACACGAATTGAAACTATTAGTTTCTCAGTTATGGTTGATTTTCCTCAAATTTCCTGGGCTAATATGCTGAAATCTACCAGCTCAGGTGAAACATGAGAATTGCCCAAATTTCTCCTTTATGGGAGCGTGTACCTCCCTTTCGATACGGCGGGACTGAACTAATTGTCCACCTAATTACAGATGAATTAGTTCGGCGCGGTCATGATGTTACTTTGTTTGCTTCCGGTGACTCGATTACGAAAGCAAAGCTCAAATCAGTCCATGACCAAGCTCTACGACTCGACCCCAAGATCAAAGAGCCGGGAATTTACGAACACATGATGTTCGCTGAGGTTTATCAACGCGCCCATCATTTCGATATTATTCACTCTCACGTAGGCTGGCCTGCCCTTTGCTATTGCAGTTTAGTCAAAACGCCGACTGTGCACACAATGCATGGTATTTTCACATCAGATAGTGAGAAAATATTCCGGCGCTTTGCTTGGCAACCATTCATCAGCATTAGCGAGGCACAACGAGAACCGCGCTTAGGCTTAAACTACATCCGTACCGTCTATAACGGCATCGACACAACCGCCTACCCCGAGTACCCCAAACCTATGCAACCTGCTTACTTGGCGTTTGTGGGGCGGTTTTCTCCGGAAAAAGGACCGGTGGAAGCAATTAAAATTGCTCGTGGCGCTGGCTTACCTTTGAAGATGGCTGGCAAAATTGATGCTGTTGACCGGAATTATTATCGCGAACAAGTAGAACCGCTCATTGATGGCGAACAGATTCAATACCTGGGTGAAGTTTCCCATGAAGAAAAAGTGAAACTGCTTGGTGAAGCATCAGTGACTTTGTTTCCCATCAACTGGCGAGAGCCTTTTGGTTTAGTTATGATTGAGTCAATGGCAACGGGTACACCTGTAATTGCCATGGGGTTAGGTGCTGTACCGGAGGTAATTGCTCATGGAAAAACAGGTTTCGTCTGCCACTCAGTCGAAAAAATGATTGAGGTGATTCCAGATGCAATCAAACTAGACCGGAAAATTTGTCGGGAACACGTTATTAGCCGTTTCAGCGTTAAGTCTATGACTGACGAATATGAAAAGGCTTACGCGATCGTGCTAGGCTAAAGACTTAGTTATCAGTAGGTAGGGCTAAAGCTTACCTTCTAAGGCAATTGTGCGGCATAGCCCTACCTACTGGTTACCTAATCCTCAGATATTCCCTGATTTACTCTTAATTTTAAAATATATAATTAAAATACTTTATTATAATTTAGATATATAAATTATCTAAATCAAATGTCAGCACCCCGCTCTAAAGAGACGGGGCTTCGTGCCTCCCTCTCTAGATAGCTGACCCGCTTAAGTACCCTGTGTACTACATGATTATTATAGATAAGAATTCAAATCTCTCTTGGAATCCTATTTTATTTTTGAAACACCCGTAGGCACTGCCCACCAGATCTCGGTTTTGGTGGGCAGTGTCCACCCTACACTACTTAAAGATTTTTCAATAATTATTTAGGATTGCTATATCAAGTTGCGCTTTACACTTAGTAAAAAGGCGATTTTTAGACTGTGGCTGAGTCTTACAGTGCTGCGCCTCCCTAGGTCAGCGGCAAATAAGGCAAAAATCCCAAGTTTTGCGCTAATAGTTGAAATTGATAAATTTTTAAAAAGGATATATTAATAAAGATTCGATGATATGGGTTTTATCCATCTCCTCTAATCGACCTGTGTGTGATTATTATTGTTTTTGCTCAGATGGCTCAAATTAGTTTTCGAGAGCGTCCTGTTTCCTACTGACACTGACAAAACTACGAAAATATAGACCTGTACACGGAATATTTGCTAATGACACCGGACTCGCTGATGACACCGGAAAAGATTTTTCTAGACGGAAAAACTTTTGTTCCTGCCGACCAAATACCTATCCCAGAGTGGCCTTGCGTTATAAGTGAAAGACAGCAGCTGACACTTACGGTTAAAGATGATGATTTATTTTTTGTGACAGACACTTTAGGAAACATTTCTGGCTGTTCGATCAACGATGGCAACCCTAGCATGGGACTGTTTTGTTGTGATACGCGATTTCTCAGTCGTCTAGAGTTGCAAATTGAGGGACACTCACCTGTACTACTTAGCAGTACTGCTGATAAAGGTTTCTCACTAGCAGTTTTGTGTACCAATCCTAGAATAGATGATCGTCTGAGAGCCGATACTGTAGGTATTCGCCGGGAACTTGTGCTTAACGGAGCACTATTTGAGGAATTAGAGGTTTCAAATTATAGCACAACTTCTCTCAGCTTTGAACTAAGTTTGAGCTTTGATGCAGATTTTGTTGATTTATTTGAAGTTCGAGGCTATGGCAGGGATAACCGGGGTAGACTTTTACGGCTGGTAGAACCGACGCCTGAAGAAGGAGTTCCCTCGAATAGTGAAAGCTTTTCGTCCCCCCAACAAACTCACTCACCCGCCCATAAGGAACAAACCTTGACACTCGCTTATCAAGGTTTGGATGGCTTGCTGATGGAATCCCGCATCCAATTCCAGCATCGACAACCAGACTATTTTAAGGGTTACACAGCGGTTTGGCAGCTAGAGTTGGCTTCTCACGAAACCCAAAAGTTGGGTTACCGGGTGAATCTGTTAACAAACAACAATTCCAGTTCCACTGTGAATGCGGCTGTCACCTTAGTACAGGCAAAAGCCGCTGAGTTGATGGAAGAGCAACACTGGGTGCAGCAAATTACTCAAATTCGCTCAGACAAAAGTACGTTCAATCGAATTATTGAGCGGGCTGAGCAAGATATGTATTTATTGCGCCAGTCCTTTGGTAAGCATAAGACTGTTTCTGCGGGAGTGCCGTGGTTTTCTACATTGTTTGGGCGGGATTCACTGATTACAGCTTCCCAAAGCTTAATGTTAAACCCGCAAATCGCCAAGGAAACTCTGATTCTGCTAGCAGCATACCAAGGCAAAACAGACGATGAGTGGCGTGAAGAAGAACCGGGTAAGATTTTGCATGAATTGCGATTGGGGGAGATGGCTCGTTGTCAGGAAGTTCCCCACACACCTTACTACGGTACAATTGATGCCACTCCCTTGTGGTTGATGCTGTACGCCGAATACTATGCTTGGACTCATGATGTGGAAATCTTAGAGCAACTTTGGTCTAATGCTCTCATGGCAATGGAGTGGATTGACCGCAACATGAAGCAAATGGGCTACCTCAGCTATTTCCGCACGTCCAAAAGGGGTCTTGCCAACCAAGGTTGGAAAGACTCTGGCGATTGTATAGTTAACCGTAAGGGAGAACTGGCAAACGGAGCAATTGCTCTTTGTGAAGTACAAGCTTATGTTTATGCCGCGAAATTGCGTCTGGCAGAAATTGCTAGGATGAAGAAGCGGCTTGATTTGGCAGATCGCTGGCTTGAAGAGGCAAGAAACCTTAAGCTTCGCTTTAACAGAGACTTTTGGATCGAAGATCAGGATTTCTGCGCTCTAGCTTTGGATGGAGATGGCAAACAGATGGACAGTATTACGTCAAATCCTGGTCACTGTTTGCATTTGGGAATTTTTACACCAGAAAAAGCTTATAGTGTGGCGGAGCGGTTACGGGCACCGGATATGTTTAATGGTTGGGGCATTCGTACTCTCAGTAGCCTTTCACCAGCTTACAATCCGATGGGTTACCACATTGGTTCTGTATGGCCCCACGATAACTCACTGATTGCTATGGGATTGCGATCGCTTGGTCTGGTCGATCAAGCCTTGGAAGTATTTGGAGGGTTGTTCGACATGACCAGCCAGCAACCTTATCAACGCCCACCAGAACTCTTATGCGGCTACGAGCGTAACGGTGATGGTGCTCCTGTGCAGTATCCTGTTGCTTGTACCCCTCAAGCTTGGGCAACTGGTTCTGTGTTCCAACTGCTACAAATGATTGTCAACTTGGTTCCTGACGCTCCTAACAACTGCTTGCGGATAATCGACCCCGCTTTGCCAGAGTCGATTAACCGTTTATCACTGCACAACTTGCGCGTCGGTCCCACCATCCTTGACTTGGAATTTGAGCGCAGTGGTACTACGACTGCTTGTCGTGTTGCTAAGAAACGCGGAAACCTCCGAGTAGTGATCGAAGCGTAAGAAATTATGAATTATGAGAAATTTAATTCATAATTCAGCATTCATAATTCATACTTCTTCTTGATGATCGCTTTTATGTCCTGGAGAAGCTTCATAAAGGGCATCTAGTTGTTCGCGGGCGTCGTCAACGTTGATTGAACGCATGACTAACAGCGGCTCTTTAATTAAATTACCTGAGTTATCCAACAACTCTGGATGAGGATTGAAGTGCTTTCTTGATGAGATATAAGGATTGCCCATTGGCGAATAAGTCCGTTCTGTATCAAAACTAAACATGATCAGGTTGCGGATTAAGTTAGCAACAGCTATAAAGGCAAGGATAGTAAAAACAAAAATGTAAAGTAGGTGTAACATAGCTTTTTCCTCCAGAGGTAACAAATTTCCCAAATTTCTACTTTAAACGTTGCACAAGGCGATGCTGAATGGTTAACGCACACTTAGATGCGCCTATCAACTCATGTAAAGAAATATTTAACCTAAGATAAAAAGAGGTGGCATAAGATACATTCGCACTGCTAATTTAGATGATGTCAAGAGTTTTGTACTATTTAATTTGTATACTGTGTTGCTAGTCCAAACATCTTACTAAAGTTCAGGCATTGGCAATGGGGACACCAACCATTAGACATCTCCTCGTGTACGAAAGCGCATTGCCACTTTCCAGCATTCTGTTACCAGTTGATGCCAAGGCATTAAAGTTGCCATATCAAGCCCGACTTTTCCTTCAGTTGCACTAAACAGCATCTTTGCCGTTTTGAGTTCCTCCTGTGCTTGCTTAACTCTTGTCAGCAAGTCACATTGCTCCACTTGACTCATAAATGAGATTTGCTCACTTTCCAGCAATTCACGCGATCGGGCAAACCAATACTGAAAATCTTCTAATAGCGGCTGCAAAACAGTCCTGAGCAACTCAGTTTCTGGTATATTCGAGTCTCGCATAAATGAGAAACAAGTTTCTAATTTCTTAACTAATCTTAACTCTATTTAATATTCTTAACATTTTAATGATTTTTTCTCATAATTAATTTTTATTTAAAGCAATTGTAACAAAAATTACATTTTAGCAATATTATAAAGATTCGTTAGGGTGTTTGTCCAGAGTCCCCAGAGGGATTTTTTTAACTAATTCGTAATTC